>NZ_JBBWCB010000009.1:0-74959 GCF_039888995.1 Pseudomonas rossensis
GGGATTGATCAATCGAAGTATGCTTTTTCATGGACTCGCCCTCGCTGTCGTTGGCTGATTAGACTGCCACCGTGGCGCATTGACGCCTCGGCTTGGGCGAGTCCATCCAATTACAGGGGCGGGTGCAGCTTCGATAGGGGCTAAAACTATCGCCTCGATTTGGAATGCACTGACAATCGCAGCTTACCGATAGCCATGCGCTCTGCTAAAATGCGCCGCCTTATCCGTCTGTAGGCTGCACTGTGCCATTTACCTGGGTTGATTGGGCGATCGTTGCAATCGTCGCCATCTCCGCATTGATCAGTCTGAGCCGCGGCTTCGTCAAAGAAGCACTATCGCTGGTGACCTGGATCATTGCAGGAGTCGTCGCCTGGATGTTCGGTGGTTCATTGTCCGAGTACCTCGCCGGATACATCCAAACGCCGTCGGCTCGTGTGATCACGGGCTGTGCCATCATGTTTGTCGCCACGTTAATCGTAGGCGCAATGATCAATTATCTTATCGGCGAATTGGTTCGCGTCACCGGGTTGTCCGGGACCGATCGATTTCTCGGCATGGCCTTCGGCGCCGCGCGTGGCGTGTTGCTGGTGGTCGTGGCGGTCGGGCTGTTGAGCCTGGGGCCGGTACAGCAGGACGGGTGGTGGCAAGAGTCACAGCTCGTGCCAAAATTTCTATTGGTCGCAGACTGGTCTAAAAACCTGATTCTTGGGTGGAGCAGTCAGTGGCTTGCCAGCGGTATCAGCGTACCCGCTGAGATACCGTTCAAGGAACACCTCTTGCCGATGGCCAAAACGCCTCAGTAAGTGTTGTTCAGTTCAGATCCATTAAGTAGGGGTTGCGTCGCATGTGTGGCATCGTCGGTATCGTCGGTAAGTCGAACGTCAATCAGGCGCTGTATGACGCGCTAACCGTCCTCCAGCACCGCGGCCAGGACGCTGCCGGTATCGTGACCAGCCATGATGGCCGGTTATTCCTGCGCAAGGACAATGGCCTGGTGCGTGACGTGTTCCATCAACGTCACATGCAGCGCCTGGTCGGCCACATGGGTATTGGCCATGTGCGTTACCCGACCGCGGGCAGTTCGACCTCGGCCGAAGCCCAGCCGTTTTACGTCAACTCGCCTTACGGCATCACCCTGGCGCACAACGGTAACCTGACCAATGTTGAACAGCTGGCCAAGGAGATTTACGAATCTGACCTGCGCCACGTCAACACCAACTCCGATTCGGAAGTGCTGCTCAACGTGTTCGCTCACGAACTGGCCCAGCGCGGCAAGTTGCAGCCAACCGAAGAAGACGTGTTCGCGGCTGTTACTGACGTGCATAACCGTTGCGTCGGTGGTTACGCGGTTGTGGCGATGGTGACCGGTTACGGCATCGTCGGTTTCCGCGACCCGCACGGCATCCGTCCGATCGTCTTCGGTCAGCGTCACACCGACGAAGGCGTCGAGTACATGATCGCTTCCGAAAGCGTTTCCCTGGACGTACTCGGTTTCACCCTGATTCGCGACCTGGCTCCGGGCGAAGCGGTCTACATCACTGAAGACGGCAAGCTGCACACCCGTCAGTGTGCGACCAACCCGTCCCTGACCCCGTGCATCTTCGAACACGTCTATCTGGCGCGTCCGGACTCGATCATCGACGGCGTTTCGGTCTATAAAGCACGCCTGCGCATGGGTGAGAAACTCGCCGAGAAGATTCTGCGCGAGCGTCCGGATCACGACATCGACGTGGTCATCCCGATTCCGGACACCAGCCGCACCGCGGCCCTGGAGTTGGCGAACCACTTGGGCGTCAAGTTCCGCGAAGGCTTCGTGAAGAACCGCTACATCGGCCGGACCTTCATCATGCCGGGCCAGGCTGCACGGAAAAAATCCGTACGCCAGAAGCTCAACGCCATCGAGCTGGAATTCCGCGGCAAAAACGTGATGCTGGTGGATGACTCCATCGTTCGCGGCACCACTTGCAAGCAGATCATCCAGATGGCTCGCGAAGCCGGCGCCAAAAACGTCTACTTCTGCTCCGCGGCACCGGCCGTTCGTTACCCGAACGTCTACGGCATCGACATGCCGAGCGCTCACGAGCTGATCGCGCATAACCGTTCGACCCAGGACGTGGCTGATCTGATCGGCGCTGACTGGTTGATCTATCAGGACCTGCCTGACTTGATCGAAGCGGTCGGTGGCGGCAAGATCAAGATCGAGAAGTTCGATTGCGCGGTGTTCGACGGCCAGTACGTCACCGGCGACGTCGACGAGGCTTACCTGAACAAGATCGAGCAGGCGCGTAACGATGCCTCCAAGGTCAAGACGCAGGCAGTCAGTGCGATCATTGATCTGTATAACAACTGAGTAACTACCGGCCCTGAGGGGCCGGTTTTGTATCTACCAAACGAGCAAGGCAAGGAGTGACAGCATGAGTCAGGATTGGGATGCCGGTCGGCTGGACAGCGATCTCGAAGGCGTAGCGTTCGACACCCTGGCCGTTCGCGCCGGTCAGCACCGCACGCCGGAAGGCGAACACGGTGATCCGATGTTCTTCACTTCCAGCTACGTATTCCGTACCGCCGCCGACGCGGCCGCACGTTTTGCCGGTGAAGTGCCGGGTAACGTTTACTCGCGCTACACCAACCCGACCGTGCGTGCGTTCGAAGAGCGCATTGCCGCGCTGGAAAGCGCCGAACAAGCTGTGGCCACGGCGACCGGCATGGCCGCGATCATGGCGGTGGTGATGAGCCTGTGCAGCGCCGGCGATCACGTGCTGGTATCGCGCAGCGTATTCGGTTCGACCATCAGTCTGTTCGAGAAGTACTTCAAACGCTTTGGCATTGAAGTCGATTACGTGCCTCTGGCGGACTTGTCCGGCTGGGATGCGGCGATCAAGGCCAACACTAAATTGCTGTTCGTCGAATCGCCATCCAACCCGCTGGCTGAACTGGTGGACATCGCCGAGCTGTCGAAAATCGCTCACGCCAAAGGCGCGATGCTGGTGGTCGACAACTGCTTCTGCACCCCGGCGTTGCAGCAACCGCTGAAGATGGGTGCGGACATCGTCGTGCACTCGGCGACCAAGTTCATCGACGGCCAGGGCCGTTGCATGGGCGGTGTTGTGGCCGGTCGCAGCGAACAGATGAAAGAAGTCGTCGGTTTCCTGCGGACTGCCGGGCCGACCCTGAGCCCGTTCAACGCCTGGATCTTCCTCAAGGGCCTGGAAACGCTGAGCCTGCGCATGAAGGCTCACTGCGCCAATGCCCAGCAACTGGCCGAATGGCTGGAGCAGCAGGAAGGCATCGAGAAAGTCCATTACGCCGGTCTCAAAAGCCATCCGCAGCACGCGTTGGCCCTGCGTCAGCAGAAAGGCTTTGGAGCGGTCGTGAGTTTCGAGGTCAAGGGCGGCAAAGAGGGCGCCTGGCGCTTTATCGATGCGACCCGCCTGATTTCCATCACAGCCAACCTGGGTGACAGCAAAACCACCATTACGCACCCAAGCACCACCTCTCACGGCCGTCTGGCTCCGCAAGAGCGTGAAGCAGCGGGCATTCGTGACAGCCTGATCCGCATCGCGGTCGGTCTGGAAGACGTGGCCGACCTGCAAGCCGATCTGGCGCGCGGGTTGGCTGCCTTGTGATCGAGTTGTCCACGCCAAGCACTGGCACCAACGGCCGCGTTGCACTGGTCACGGGTGCTGCGCGGGGCATTGGTCTGGGGATCTCGGCCTGGCTGATCAGCGAAGGCTGGCAGGTGGTGCTGATTGATCTTGATCGAGTACGCGGTTCGAAAGTGGCGAAGGTGCTCGGCGATAACGCCTGGTTCATCGCCATGGACGTCGCGAACGAAGGGCAGGTGGCGTTGGGCGTCGCCGAAGTGCTGGGGCAGTTCGGGCGCCTGGATGCGCTGGTGTGCAACGCGGCGGTTGCCGATCCGCACAACATCACCCTTGAAAGCCTTGATCTGGCGTACTGGAATCGGGTGCTGGCGGTGAATCTCAGTGGGCCGATGCTGTTGGCCAAGCACTGTGCGCCGTACCTGCGTGCTCACAGCGGCGCGATCGTCAACCTGGCCTCGACCCGCGCCGGGCAGTCGGAACCCGACACCGAGGCTTATGCGGCGAGCAAGGGCGGCCTGTTGGCCCTGACTCATGCCTTGGCGATCAGCCTCGGGCCGGAAATCCGCGTCAATGCGGTCAGCCCCGGCTGGATCGATGCGCGAGATCCCTCCGCACGTCGTGCCGAACCTCTGACCGAGGCCGATCATGCCCAGCATCCGGCGGGCAGGGTAGGGACGGTCGAGGACGTGGCGGCGATGGTCGCCTGGCTGTTGTCGAAGAACGCCGGTTTTGTCACGGGCCAGGAGTTCGTGGTCGATGGCGGCATGACCAAGAAGATGATTTACAGCGAGTGATCCGCATAGGCGCACACATGTATTGAATGTGCCGCCGCCTTCGCGAGCAAGCTCGCTCCCACATTGAAACGCAATCCACCGTGGGAGCGAGCTTGCTCGCGAAAGCGGTCCGACTGTTGCTGATGCTGTTGCGAATGACACGATTTTGTCTTTTTCCGAAAAACTTCAATCCTGCTATTGACTTAGCTTCGGTACCTGCGTAAATTTCGCGGCCTCGGAGATGCAAACGGGTGATTAGCTCAGCTGGGAGAGCGTCTGCCTTACAAGCAGAATGTCGGCGGTTCGATCCCGTCATCACCCACCACTTCCGAGAGTCTTGCGAAAGCAAGATGGAAGCTTTTAAAAGCCTCCACCGACGCGCAGCGGTAGTTCAGTCGGTTAGAATACCGGCCTGTCACGCCGGGGGTCGCGGGTTCGAGTCCCGTCCGCTGCGCCATATTTTCCGAGTCAGAGTTTATTCTGGTTCGAGATTGAAAGCCTCGAAGCTTTCAGTCAGACGAGTTACTTGGACGCAAGTCCAAAGCGATACGCAGCGGTAGTTCAGTCGGTTAGAATACCGGCCTGTCACGCCGGGGGTCGCGGGTTCGAGTCCCGTCCGCTGCGCCATATCTGCCTCAAGGCCCACTGAACGCCTTGGAGCTACGAAGTAAGCCGCTGGCTGCTTCGAGTCGATAGCAAAGACCCTGGTCGAAAGACCGGGGTTTTTTGTGCCTGCGATTTGGCTTTTCATGTTTGACCCGTAACCACGGGCATTCGTGTCTGCCGGCCAAATGCGGCCGTGTGTCGAATTCTTACTCCTCTCGACGATTTCCCTCAATAACGCTCGGCCCTGATTAACCGGTGGCTGCGTGGCAGAAACACCTGTCTTTCATTTGCGTATTCAAGTTTTTCCTGGGAGCAAAACGCACAAAGCGCTTGGTTTGAAGTCTCAACACTAATTAGAATGAGTCGCATTTAAAATATTTCTTCGCGCAGGGTTCCTTTAGATGAGTGATGCAGCGATGCCGGCGGCGCAAACCTTCCACGACCTGTACCGCGACCATCGTGGCTGGCTCGAAAGCTGGCTGAGGCGACGCATGAACAATGGCCATGATGCGGCGGACTTGGGCCAGGATACGTTCGTGCGTTTACTCGCCAGCTCCCAGCACATCGCTGACCTGCAAGAACCCCGCGCCTATCTGGCGACAGTCGGCAAGCGGCTGCTGACCAACTTCTATAAGCGCCGCAGCCTGGAGCAGGCCTACCTCAGTGCGCTGGCGCTGCTGCCTGAGGACTGCGTGCCGTCTCCCGAGCAACGTTGGTTGCTGCTGGAAACCCTGCAAGCCCTGGACGAATTGCTCGATGGATTGCCGACCGCGGTGCGACGGGCGTTTCTCTGGAGTCAGCTGGAGGGCTTGGGTTATCACGAGATCGCCGAACGCCTGCAAGTCTCGGAGCGGACGATCAAGCGCTACATGGCGCAAGCCTATGAACATTGCCTGCTGGTGGAAATGTGATCGGTTCGGCACCTTCGGCTGAAGCCCGGCAAGTTGTTCGGGCTGCCGCTCAATGGCTGGCACTCATGGAGTCAGGCGCTGCCAACGAGCGCGATCGTGCCAATCTGCAGCACTGGCGTGACAGCCATCCCAGTCACGAACAGGCCTGGCAGAAAGCCCAACTCTTGCGCCAACGCTTTGCCGACCTGCCGTCAGCACTGGCCATGGCCAGCCTGGATCGGCCGCAGACGAGTCGGCGCACGGTGCTCAAGCGCGCCGTGGGGGCAGTGGCGCTGGTGCCAACCGCCTGGCTGATCAGCCGGCAGCTACCTCTGGATGTCTGGCGCGCTGACCTGCGAACGGCGACCGGGAGGGCAAAAAAGTCCAGTTGGCCGATGGCAGCTTGCTGCAATTGAACACCGCGAGTGCCGTCGATATCGACCTGAAGAACCGACGGCTGACACTTGTGGAAGGCGAAATAGCGCTGAATGTGCCCGGGACCTTGCCGCTGACGATCCAGACGCACTTCGGGCAAGTGGTCGTCAGCCAGAGCGAAGTGTGCGTTCGTCAGGGCCAGACGGGTTGCAAGGTGTCAGTGCTTAAAGGCGCGGTGCAGTTGCAGCCTTTGCGCGGGCCGGTCTTTTCGTTGCGCGCAGGCCAGCAAGTCAGCCTTCAGGCAATGGGTGCCGGACGCGTCGAACCTTTCGATGTGCTTGCGCCAGGCTGGCGCGACGGCGTGTTGATGGCGCAGAACCAGCCCCTGGGCGATTTTCTGCGCGAACTCAGCACCTATCGTCCTGGATTGTTGCGCTGGGAGCCGGAGCTCGAATCACTGCGCGTCACCGGCAGTTTCCGTCTGGAAGACACCGATCGCATTCTGACGTTGCTGGCGGCCAGCCTGCCGCTGGAGGTGCATAGGCGGACCCGCTACTGGGGTACGTTGCTGCCGCGCAAAAATAGTGTTTGAGGTGTGTCCCCTTTTTTCGCGTCGCTTGTCATTCAAGGTAAGTGAAACGAAATCAGAGAGATTCTCAATGCCCGTAGTGATGCCCTGCAGTACGCGTCTGGGTTCTTCCAGGCTGCGCCCGTTGTTGCACTTGAGTCTGTTGCTGAGTCTGAGTGCCTGTCCGTTGTTCATCACTGCCGGTTGGGCCGAAGACGCGCCTCGACGCAGTTATCAGGTGCCAGCAGGAAGCCTCAGTGCAGCGCTGACCCGTTTCGCCGGGCTGGCCGGGGTCAATCTGTCAGTAGACCCGGCATTGGTGGGCAGTCGCACCAGCCCTGGACTTTCCGGCGAATACGCGGTCGAGGAGGGCTTTGCCCGACTGTTGCAGGGTTCCGGTCTGCAACTGCAGCCGGTGGGCGAAGAGGCGTACATCCTGACGCCGGCGCCAGAAGGCAGCAGCCTGCAACTGGGCGCCACCTCGATTCTCGGTGCCATTGACCCGGTGGAGGGCGATCCGTATGCCGGCGGCCAGGTCGCGCGCCGCGGGTCGCAAGGCTTGCTGGGCTCGAAAGACTTTATGGAAACGCCGTTCAGCATGACCACCTACACCAGTGAGGTGGTCAAAAACCAGCAGGCGCGTACCTTGGGCGACCTGATCGCCAACGATCCTTCGGTTCGCGCCACCAACCCGGCGGGTGGGCGCTATGAGCAGTTCACCATTCGAGGGTTGAGCCTGTTCAACAGTGATGTTGCCTACAACGGCCTCTACGGCGTCCTGCCGACCTATACGATCGACATGGAGATGGCCGACCGCGTCGACGTCCTCAAAGGTCCGAGCCAGCTCATCAACGGCATCTCGCCGCGGGGCAGCGTGGGTGGCGGGATCAACGTGGTGCCCAAGCGCGCGACCGACAAGCCCATCACTTCGTTTACCGGTATGTACGCTTCCGACAGCCAGGTCGGTGGTGCCGTGGATGTCGGCCGGCGCTTTGGTGAAGACAATAAGTTTGGCCTTCGTTTCAACGGCGTGAAGCAGTCCGGCGACACCGAATGGGATCACCAGAATGTCGACCGCGAGATGGCCGTGCTGGGCCTGGATTTTCGCGGTGAACGCCTGCGACTCTCGACGGACATCGGGCGCACCGAGCGTGATACCGACGCCCCGCAGGAACGCGTACAGGTCGGCCCAAATGCGCAGGTTCCGCATGCCAGCGATATTCGCCGCAACTATGCGCAGCCCTGGAGCAAGGCGAGTACCAACGACACCTTCGGCACGGTGAACGCTGAATTCGATGTCAACGATTCCGTCATGCTGTACGGCGGTGTGGGCGCGCGCAAAAGTAACCATGACTTCCTCCGACATGCCGTTTCGGTCACCAACAACGCTGGCAATTTCAGCGTTCAACCGCGTGACTTCACCCGTGACGAAAATGTCCGGACGGCCACGGCGGGAGTGCGCAACTGGTTCCATACCGGCCCGGTAAGCCATGAAGTCAACCTGGCCGCCAGCTATTACTACATGGACTTCGAAAATGGCGGCGCCCGTTATGCTGCGGCCAACAGCAACATTTATAACCCCGTTGAAACACCAACGCCTGTCAGACCCACGCGACAGGATTCGGAGGTCTATACCGAGAACCGCTCCACCGGCGTGGCTTTGTCCGACACCCTGGGTTTCTTCGATGACCGGCTGCTGCTGACCCTCGGCGCCCGCTGGCAGCGCGTGAAGGTTGACGACTGGACCGATAACGTCAGAGGCGACACCGCCTACGACGAGGAAAAGGTTTCGCCGTCGGGCGGCATCCTGTTCAAGGCAACCGATAAGCTGTCGCTGTATGCCAACTACATGGAAGGCCTGAGCCAGGGCAAGATCGCACCGTCGACCTCGGTGAACGAGGACGAGATCTTCCCGCCGTTCATCAGCCGCCAGGTCGAAGTCGGTGCCAAGTATGACGCCGGTGCGTTCGCCGTCACCGCCGCCGTGTTCCGGATCAAGCAGCCGGCCTACGAGACCAACGCCACGACGCGCGTCTTCGGCCCGAACGGCAAGCGTGAGAACACGGGTGTGGAACTGAGTGTGTTCGGTGAACCGCTCGATGGTTTCCGTCTGCTCGGCGGTGTCATGTACATCGACAGCGAGTTGAGTAACACCACCAATGGCGCCTTCGACGGCAACCGGGCGCCGGCCACACCGAAATACAACGTCAACCTGGGCGCCGAGTGGGATGTGCCGACCGTACAGGGCCTGACTCTGACCAGTCGCGGCATTTATTCCAGCTCGCAGTACCTGGACCAGTCCAACAACAAGGAAATTGACTCCTGGGAGCGTTTCGACGTGGGCGCACGCTACGCGTTCAAGGTCGAGGAAAAGAACATCACCCTGCGTGCCAATGTCGAGAACGTGGCGGACAAGCGCTACTGGAGTTCGGCCGGGGCCTCGGATGACAGTGAGCCTGGTTTGACACTGTCGACCCCGCGCACCTACCTCCTTTCGGCGACTGTCGACTTCTGATCCACCCGTGTCATGCGCCCCAGGGATCGGGGCGCCATCGTTGGACCATGACCTGATTCGTATAGAGGAAGGACATATGCACCCCATCAGTTAATGAACATTCAAGACACTTGCGTATAAGTCGCTATCTGTCGGTAGCCTATACCGAAGTTGTCAGTTGCATTAAAAGATCATGGCTAGATCATGGCACTCCAGAAGTTCATACCAGGTTTATTAACTTGGTTTTTTGCGTGTCTGATGGTTTTTAAAGTAGTTAAAATCGCTATATGTAAATCTCCAAATAGGTTGTAAGAATTAGTTGCAACAACTTGTTAATGAGAATAAGTTTCATATCGAATTTAACGAGGGTGAAGCGATGTTGAATGATGGCGTATTGCACTCTAGTCCTTTGCAAAAAACCAATGCCGACTATCTGGCTCGACAAAGCAAGTTCGAATCTAATGTACGCAGTTATCCACGCAAGTTGCCGCTGGCCATCGCCAAGGCGCACGGGCTCTGGGTGACCGATGTCGAGGGCAATACTTACCTCGACTGCCTGGCTGGCGCAGGTACTTTGGCCTTGGGGCACAATCATCCGGCCGTCATGGCCAGCCTCGACAGCTTCCTCGCTTCAGGCCTGCCGATGCACACCTTGGACCTGACTACCGCGGTCAAGGACGCCTTCAGCGAAACCTTGCTCAGCCTGTTGCCGAACCAGGGCCGTGATTACTGCCTGCAATTTTGCGGGCCGTCCGGGGCGGATGCGGTGGAGGCCGCGCTGAAGCTGGCCAAGACCTACACCGGGCGCAACAACATCATCAGTTTCTCCGGGGCCTACCATGGCATGACCCACGGCGCCCTGGCCCTGACCGGCAACACCGCGCCGAAAAATGCCATCGCCAGCCTGATGCCCGGGGTGCAGTTCATGCCGTACCCCCACGAATACCGTTGCCCGCTGGGCATTGGCGGTGAGGCCGGGGTCGAGGCCTTGACCCACTATTTCACCCAGTTCATCGAAGACGTCGAAAGCGGCGTGTCCCTACCGGCGGCGGTAATCCTTGAAGCAGTGCAGGGTGAGGGCGGGGTCAACAGTGCCCCGGTGAGCTGGCTGCGGGCGATCCGCGAGGTGACGCGCAAGCACGGCATCCTGCTGATCCTCGACGAAGTGCAGACCGGATTCGCCCGCACCGGCAAGATGTTTGCCTTCGAACACGCCGACATCGAGCCGGACCTGATCGTCATGTCCAAAGCGGTCGGTGGTGGTTTGCCCATGGCAGTGCTGGGCATCCGTCGTGAATTCGACGCGTGGGAGCCAGGCAATCACGCCGGGACTTTCCGCGGCAACCAGATGGCCATGGCCGCCGGGCTGGCCACGTTGCAGGTGCTGCAACAGCAAAACCTCGCCGCCCAGGCCGAGCGCCGTGGCCAGTGGCTCAAGGACCGACTGGTCGAGTTGCAGGCGCATTACCCGGCCCTTGGCCAGGTGCGCGGTCGCGGCCTGATGTTGGGCGTCGAGATCGTCGACGAGCGCCAGCCGGCGGATCGTCACGGACATTTCCCGATGGATCCGGCGTTGGCCGTGGCCATCCAGCAACAGTGCTTCAAACAAGGCCTGTTGCTGGAACGCGGCGGGCGTAAGGGCAATGTCATCCGCTTGTTGCCGCCATTGATTATCGACGATGAACAATGCCAGCAAGTGATCCAGCGTTTTGATAACGCGATGGCTGCCGCTTTATTGCAATTGCGCCCTTGAATGAATCAATTGAAGTTGCGTTAGCGGTTCGCCGGATTGCAGCACTGATGACAGTGCTGCAAGTAACTTTGATGGTCGTCTGATTGTTTAAGCAGGTTCAGTGAAGTGATGTCGTTACGTGGGGTTTCGTCGGCCGTTAAACAGGTCGATCAGCAACTAATTTATTCGCCATATAACGTGTCCAGTGGCCTCACGGGCTACTGTGGAGCACCCATGAATCATCCAGATCGCAGTGTTTTATCGAATATGGTCAGTGAGTTGGCGACGACGCGTGCGTTGCTTAATTGTTTGATCAAAGAGTTCGCCTTGCCGGAAAACTGCCTCAGTTACAGTTGGCCGACGCAGATGCAAGGTATCGCCCCGGGCAGTTACCTTGAGGGCCTGGAATGGAAGGGCATTCCCCTGACCATCAACCTGCCCAACCAGCAGCAGTTCTTTGTGATGGTGGACCGCCGTGATGGTCTGGGCAGTCACCGTTACCTGTCGGATGTTTATGCCCGGCGTGGCGAGGGCGACTGGTCGTGCCTGAGGTTTGCCGAGTTCGTCGAGCAGTTGCTCGCGGCGTGCGAACACATGACCCGCGCCAGCAACGACGAGTTGCTGGATCAGGTGTTGCAAAGCCAGTTGCTGACCGCGGCCATCGTCGGCCACAACATGGACGGCCAGCACCCGGCACCGCTCAGCGGTTACCTCGCCAGCGAGCAGGGCTTGTGGTTTGGTCATCCGAACCACCCGGCACCCAAGGCGCGCCTGTGGCCAGCTCATCTGGCCCAGGAAACCTATGCCCCGGAATTCCAGGCCCGCACGCCATTGCACCTGTTCGAGGTGCCGCTGGAAGGATTGAACGTCGGAGCCAACGGCCTGAGCAAAGCCCAAGTGCTGGCCGGTTTTGCCGATCAAGCGCAGGCGCGGCCAGGGCACGCCGTTATCTGCATGCACCCGGTTCAGGCTCAGCTGTTCATGCAGGATGGTCGGGTTCAGCGTTTGTTGAAATCCGCGGCCATCGTCGATCTTGGCGCCACAGGGCTGATGGCCAACCCCACTGCGTCCATCCGAACCTGGTACATCGAGGGCCATGAGTTCTTCATCAAGGGCTCGCTGAACGTGCGCATCACCAACTGCGTCAGGAAAAACGCCTGGTACGAACTGGAAAGCGCACTGATGATCGACCGAGTCTTTCGTAACCTCCAACTGACCCGGCCCGAAACCCTTGGCGGGCTTTCGGTGGTGGCCGAGCCGGGCAATCTGAGCTGGGCGCCGCAACAGGCCAGCGAAGCCGATAACCACTGGTTCCGCGAACAGACCGGGGCGATCCTGCGGGAGAACTTCTGCCTCGTCACCGGCACCGATTGCAGCATCATGGCCGGTACGTTGTTCGCTCGTGGCCTGCATTTACCGCCGTTGGTGCATGAGTTCCTGAGCCGGTTCAACGGCAATGACCTCGACGATCAACAGCTGTTGAGCTGGTTTGACGACTATCAGGCGCTGCTGCTGCGGCCGGTGCTGGCGCTGTTCTTCAACCACGGCATTGTGATGGAACCGCATTTGCAGAACAGCGTGCTGGTGCATGACAACGGTCGTCCACAACGCTTGCTCCTGCGGGATTTCGAAGGGGTCAAACTGACCGACGAACTGGGTGCTTCCCGGATCGACGCAGAGGTTCATCCACGGGTCCGTGAGTCGTTGCTCTATTCCCGCCAGCAAGGCTGGAATCGCATCGTCTATTGCCTGTTCGTCAACAACTTGTCCGAGGCGGTACTGGCCCTGAGTTGGGAGCGTCCGCACCTGGCGCCGCTGATGTGGCAACGGGTGGAGCAGCAATTGATCAGCATCCGCGCCGAATTGACCCGCGCTGCGCCGGAGCTGGACGCACTGATCGCCGGTCAGCCGATTGCCTGCAAAACCAACCTGAAAGTCCGTCTGGCAGCCAAGGCTGATCGCCAGGCCAGCTATGTCAGTCTGGTGTCCCCGTGGGGCAAGGAGGCCAAACATGGATAAGCTGCCCGTCGCGGTATTGGCCGCCATCGACGAAGCCCGCCTACAACACGAAGACCCGCTGGCGCTGTTCATCTATGACCTGGACGCGCTGAAACAGCATGTGACGCAAGTGATGGCAGCGCTGCCCGAAGGCGTGGAGCTTTACTACGCGATCAAGGCCAACAGTGAACCGCAGATCCTCTCCACCGTCGCGCCGTTGGTGCACGGGTTCGAGATTTCCTCCGGCGGCGAGATCGATCGTCTCCAGGTCTGCCCGACGCGCAAACCATTCATCTTCTCCGGCCCCGGCAAACTGGACTCCGATCTGCGGTCGGCGCTGCAACATCAGGTCGAAGCGATTCACATCGAAAGCCTGAATGAAATCGTCCGCCTGCAACGGCTGGCACTGGAAGCGGGGCACGTGCAAGACGTCTTGCTGCGGATCAATCCTGAACTGCCGTCGCCGCTCTCCAGCAAACTGGCGATGGCCGGCACGGCCACGCCGTTCGGGATCGATGAGTCGGAGCTGGCCCAAGCGGTCAGTTGGGTCGATAACGCCAGCCACCTGCGGCTCAAGGGTTTTCATGTGCATGCGATGTCCCATCAATCGCAGGTGGAACGCCATGAACAATTGCTCGATCTGTACTTGCAGCGCTGGCCGCAATGGAAGGCGTTGTCGGCCGATCCCGCGGCGATCACCCACCTCAATGTGGGCGGTGGCATCGGCGTTAATTACCTCGGGCCGCAGCAATTCGATTGGCAGCGCTTGTGTACGCATTTGGGCCAGTCCCTTGCAGCCTGTGCCGATGCGCCCATCGTGCGCTTTGAGCCCGGTCGATTCATCAGCGCCTTCTGCGGCTATTACGTCATTGAAGTGCTCGATAAGAAAATCAGCCACGGCAAGCACTTCCTGGTCTGTCGGGGCGGCACTCATCAGTTCCGTTTGCCGGTTGCCCAGGGACATGATCACCCGATCATTCATCTGCCCCGGCAACGCGTAACACCGCCGGCGACACAACAGGACTGGACCGTCGTGGGGCAGCTCTGTACGCCCAAGGATGTGCTGAGCCGCGATTGCCCGCTCACCGGGGTGGAGATCGGCGACATGCTGGTGCTGCCGCTGGCGGGTGCCTATGGCTACAACATCTCCCATGCCGACTTCCTCTGTCATCCGCGACCGCCGCAGGTGTTTGTGCAGCAGGCCGGAGTTGCAACGTGGGACTGACGTTTGCCGTGCCGCGCTGGTTGGTGGTGGTCAATGTGTTGTTGGGCACGCTGACGGTCAGCCTGAACAACAGCTCGCTGAACCCGGCGTTGCCAGCGTTCATGGAGGCCTTTGATATCGGTCCGCTGTTGGCCACCTGGATTGTGGCTGCGTTCATGGTGAGCATGGGCATGACCATGCCCCTCACCAGTTTTCTCAGCCAGCGGGTGGGGCGCAAATCCCTGTATTTGTGGGGCGTGGCGTTGTTTGTCTGCGGTTCGCTGCTGGGGGCGCTGGCCAACTCCATCGCGCTGGTGATTGCCGCACGCGTGGTGCAAGGCATTGCCAGCGGGCTGATGATTCCGCTGTCGCTGGCGATCATTTTTTCGGTGTACGCCAAGGGCGAGCGGGGCAGGGTCACCGGCCTGTGGGGCGCGGCGGTCATGCTGGCGCCGGCATTGGGACCCTTGTGCGGGAGCCTGATGCTGGAGTGGTTCAGTTGGCGTTCGCTGTTCCTGATGAATGCGCCGATTGGCCTGCTGGCGCTGATCCTGGGTGTCGGTGTGCTGCCGGCCTCTGAAGCGGCAGAGCGCAAACCTTTCGACCTGGCGGGTTACCTGTTGATCGCGACGGGCATCGGCCTGCTGATGATCGCCGTTGGCCGCTTGCGTCACGCCGAGGCCCTCACTGATCCGCTCAACCTTGGCATGCTGCTGGCGGCCGTCCTGTGCCTGGTTGCGTTCGTGCGACTGGAACTGAACCGGGCTGCGCCGCTGCTAAACCTGCGCATCTTTGCCCTGCGCGGTTATCGCTTGAGCGTGATCATCGCCGTGGTGCAGTCGGTCGGCATGTTCGAATGCCTGGTGCTGCTGCCGCTGCTGGTGCAAGTGGTGATGGGCTACAGCGCTATCTGGACCGGCTTGTCGCTGCTGTGCACGGCGATGTTCGCCAGCCTGTTCGGGCATCTCGGCGGCAAGTGGCTGGACCGTCACGGCCCGCGCGGCGTGGTGCTCTGGGGGCTGCTGCTGACCGGGGGCGCCACGTTGGGATTGGGCATGCTGGGGGCTGGCGCTTCAATCGGTGTGGTGTTTTTTCTGATGATGGTCCGCGGCGCCGGGTTGGGCCTGTCCTATATCCCCATCACCACCGCCGGGCTCGATGCGCTGCCTGAACCGATGGTCACCCAGGGCGCGGCGATGAACAACATTTCCCGTCGTCTCGTCTCGTCACTGGCCATCGTGATCGCCTCGCTCTGGCTGGAGTTTCGCCTGGCCGCCGAGACGGCGGGCGGCATTGTTTCGGTGGCAACCCCGGGGGCGATCAGCGAGGTTTTCATGGCCACCGGCATCCTCATCCTGCTGGCATTGCCCTGTGCCTGGCGTTTTCCCGTTCACACATCCGACGAGGCGGCCGAGGCATTGCCCTCAGCCCTCGAACACCGTTAATTCTTTCACGGACAAGGTTATGACTATGGCGACTTCTTCACAGGCAACACCTCAGGCTCAGGATGGCGTGCCAGGCGTCTGGCTGGCGACGGCCGATCCGCGCCACTATCAGCAAGTGGAACAGCGCGTGGTGGGCCAGCTGCTGCAAACGCTGCTGTATGAAAACGTCCTGCCGTATCTCCATTCGCCACTCGATGGCGACCAGTACCGTTTTGTTGTCAGCGGCTTCGATGCGCAGCAACAACCGGTGGAGTACCACTGCAGCGGATTGCTCAGCGAAAGCTTCGAGCTGATCCGCCTCGACTATGCCAGTCTCGAACGCGTAGACGCGTTGGGCGCACGCAGTCGGCCGCACCTTCATCAAGCATTGGCGGAGCTGCTGAGTGAACTTCAGGACAGCCCGCACCTGCCACGCTTCACCCATGAGCTTGAACAAACGATGCTCAAGGATCTGCAATCGCGCAGCCAGGGCTATCAAGCGGCCAAACCTCCGTATCAGCTGGATGTCGATGCGCTGGAACAGCACTTCATGGACGCCCACAGCTATCACCCTTGCTACAAATCGCGCATCGGTTTCTCGCTCAAGGACAACGCCAGTCACGGGCCGGAATTTGCCGCGCCCATCGCGATTGTCTGGCTGGCGGTTGCGAAAACTTGCGGGGCGATGAATATCTCGCGGCACTTGGATTACGACGGGTTTATCCAGCAGGAATTCGGACTTCAGCGCTGGCAGCAACTGGCTGAGAGCCTTACCGATCAAGGCAAGTCGATGGGCGATTACTGGCTGATGCCGGTGCACCCGTGGCAGTGGGAAAACGTCATCGTTCCCGTGTTCTACCCAGAACTGGTCAGCGGTGAGGTGATCTATCTGGGCACTACGGATGACCGTTATCAGGCGCAACAGTCAATCCGCACCCTGGCCAACGTCACTGAAAAAAAGCGGCCTTACGTCAAGCTCGCGCTGAGCATGACCAATACCTCCAGCACCCGAATTCTGGCCCGGCA
The DNA here is from genome assembly GCF_039888995.1 of Pseudomonas rossensis. NCBI lineage: Bacteria > Pseudomonadati > Pseudomonadota > Gammaproteobacteria > Pseudomonadales > Pseudomonadaceae > Pseudomonas > Pseudomonas rossensis. The sequence goes on from NZ_JBBWCB010000009.1 coordinate 16,696, forward strand.
TACGGTGATGAACGGCCCGATCATCACCGACTGGTTGCAGCAATTGATCGGCAGCGACAGCACCGCCCGCGACCTTGGCTTTGTGATTCTCGGTGAGGTGGTCGGCGTCAGCTTTGATTACGATCACCTGCCTGCTACGCGGATGTCCCAGGCCTACGGCACGATGGGCACGCTGTGGCGCGAGAGCATTCACCAGTACCTGCAAGACGACGAGCAGGCGGTGCCGTTCAATGGTTTGAGCTCCGTGGACAATCGCTACGGCAACGGTGAACAGACCCCGTTCATCGATGCCTGGATCGCTCAATACGGCCTGCACGCCTGGACGCGTCAACTCTTGCAGGTGGCGGTGTCGCCGATCATTCACATGCTGTACGCCGAAGGCATCGGCATGGAATCCCATGGGCAGAACATCGTCCTGATCGTCAAGCAGGGCTGGCCGCAACGCATAGCCCTGAAAGACTTCCACGACGGCGTGCGCTATTCACCGCAGCACTTGGGGCGCCCCGAACTGTGCCCGACCCTGGTGCCGCTGCCCGCCAGCCACGCCAAGCTCAACCGCAATTCGTTCATCCTCACCGACGACCTGGATGCGGTCCGGGATTTTTCCTGTGACTCGTTCTTTTTCATCGCCCTGGCCGAGATGGCGATTTTCCTGCATCAGCACTACCAGCTGGAAGAGGCTCTGTTCTGGAAAATGACCGCCGAGGTGATCACCGCTTACCAGGCCGAACATCCGCAACACAGCCCGCGTTGTGCAGCGTTTGATGTCTTCGCTCCGTTCTATGAAGTGGAGGAGTTGACCAAGCGCCGCCTGCTGGGCGACGGCGAACGTCGTTTCAAATCGGTGCCGAATCCGCTGCACGCGTTCCGGCCGCAATCATGCTGAGGACCAATCTGCTCAAGCAGAAGCTCAGAACAGGTGAGCCGGTCTACGGCCTGATCAGCTCGATTCCGTCGCCTGCGGCCATCGAACTGATCGCCGAGGCGGGTTTTGATTTTGTGATCATCGATATGGAACACGTGCTGATCAATCCCGAGACCGTGGAGAACATGATCCGCACCGCCGAAAGTTACGCGCTGACCCCGCTGGTGCGGGTGGCGGACCTCAACCCGAAAACCCTGCTGCGCCTGCTCGATGGCGGTGCCCAGGGCATTGTCTTGCCGATGATCGAAGGCCCCGAACCCTTGGCCGAAAGCATTCGAGCCTGCAAATACCACCCGCAGGGCACCCGCAGCCTGAATGCCGGTCGCCCCGGTGCGTTTGGCAAACACAGCCTGGCGGAGTACGTCGCGCTGGCCAACGAGCAAATCATGATCGTAGCGATGATCGAAAGTGCCGAAGGTGTGCGACGCGCGGCAGAGATTGCCGCGGTGCCGGGCCTGGACTTGATCCTCGAAGGGGCCGCCGATTTATCGCAATCGATGGGCATGCCCTGGCAGATCGACCGGCCCGAGGTGCAGCAAGCGCTGCTCTCCAGCTGGCAAGCGGCGAGTGCCGCGGGTGTGCCGTATTGCGCGATTCCACGTCAGCCGGGCGACCACGAACGATGGTTGGCTCGCGGCGTAAAAAGCTTTGTTTTGGGTGACGAGCGTGGCATCGCTTTTCGTGCCCTTCAGGCCAAATTGGCCGCCACTTCAGCAGAAGGAAAATAATCGGATGAACTTCACCGCAATGGCCGCCGACAGGGTGATGCAGGATTTGGTCGATTGTTTGCTGGCCGAACATTTTTTCGGGACCGAGCCGCTGAACCTGGTGGCGCCCTCGTCATCGGCCGATCAGCCGTTTACGGGGTTGAGCGCCGAACAACGGATCTGGGAATGGCCCAGCGATCCCCAAGGTTGCATCGTTATTGCCCTGCGTCCCGGTATAACCCAGCAATGGGAGAAAGTACCGGGCACGCCGGTTTGGGCGCGACAGAATGACCAACTGACCGCGCTGTCACCCGAGGCCTTCACGACCCAGGTGTTGGCAGGGATGACCGATCGCTACCCGGACAATGAAAAAGGCTTCGCCCTGTTTCTGGATGTGCTGCGCACTAGCGTCAGGCAAACCGAGTTGTCCCTGGCCCATCGGGTTGACAGCGAACGCTTGCTGGAAAAGAGCAACGCGGACTTTTTCCTGGCGATGGAGCAGTGGGCTTCGTTGCGTGATCGTCCCTACCATCCGCTGGCCAAAGCCAAGCAGGGTTTGGACGACGCGGAATATCGGCAGTATCAGGCGGAGTTCGCCCGTCCGGTGGCGCTCAATTGGGTCGCGGTCGACCGCACGTTGCTGCAATGCGGCGACGGTGTGACGGATCTGGCACAGAGTTATCCCGCCCAGTTCCTGTTGCCGCCGCTGTTGCAGGCCAACTTGCACCAAGAGCTGCAGCAGCGGGGCATTGCCCGAAGCCACATCGCGCTGCCGGTGCACCCGTGGCAGTTCGAACACGTGCTGGAGGCGCAACTCGGCGACGCTTTCACCAAGGGTGACTGCCATCGACTGGACTTCACCGACGGTGATTTTTTCGCCACCTCGTCATTGCGCTCGATGACCCCGTGCTTCAACAGTGCCGATTACCTCAAGTTGCCGATGGCCATTTATTCCCTGGGTGCGTCGCGTTATCTGCCCGCGGTAAAAATGATCAATGGCGGCTTGAGCGAGGCGCTGCTGCGTCAGGCACTGGGCAAGGATGAAACGCTGCAGCAGTCCCTGCATCTGTGCGACGAAACCAAGTGGTGGGCGTTCATGCCGCCGGACGCCACGCTGTTCGACGAAGCGCCGCGGCACCTGTCGGCCATGGTGCGCGGCTATCCGCCGGCGCTGCTCGAAGCCCCGGACTGTCGACTGGTGCCCATGGCTGCGTTGGGCACACCGCTGCCGGGCAGCAACCAGCACTTCTTCGATGACTGGATGGGCTACCGCCAACTGCCGGCCAATGCCGGATCGGTGATGACGCTGTTCCGCGAGCTGTGCCACAGCTTCTTTGATATCAACCTGCGGATGTTCCGCATCGGCATGCTGGGGGAAATTCACGGGCAGAACGCGGTGCTGGTGTGGAAGGCCGGTTACGCCCAGGGCCTGCTGTTGCGCGATCACGATTCGTTGCGCATCTTCGTGCCGTGGCTGGAACGCAACGGTCTGGCTGATCCGGCTTACCGGCTGAAGAAGGGGCACGCCAACACGCTGTACCACGAGCGCCCTGAAGACCTGCTGTTCTGGCTGCAGACCCTGGGTATTCAGGTCAACCTCCGCGCCATCATCGATACGCTGGCTGAGGTCTACTCATTGCCGGCGACCGGGTTGTGGACGGCGATGGGCGAAGTGCTCAACGAGTTGATCGACACCATCGAGTTTGACGCCGAGGCGCGGATCATGATCAAGCACCAGCTGTTCGAATCGCCGCACTGGCCGCAGAAATTGCTGCTCACTCCGATGATCGAACGTGCGGGTGGCCCTGGCAGCATGCCGTTTGGCAAAGGGCAGGTGGTCAATCCGTTTCACAGGCTCGATCGTGAAGCTTGAGCCGCGATGTCATCCCTCCAGGCGCACGCTGTTGCGCCTGTCCCTGGGGGCGCTCGCCCTCAGGTTTTCCACGCCAGCGTGGGCCGAGGCTGGCGCCGCGCCGTTGCGGGTGATCACCCTGTTTCAGGGCGCCACCGACTGTGCCGTGGTGTTGGGCGTGACCCCGTGTGGCGTGGTTGATTCCTGGAGCGAAAAACCGACCTATCACTACTTGCGCGAAGCACTGGGCGCTGTGCCCCATGTCGGCCTGGAAACCCAGCCCAGTCTTGAGGACATCGCGCTGCTGAAGCCGGACGTGATTATTGCCTCGCGCTATCGTCATGAACGCATTGCACCGTTACTCAAACAGATCGCCCCGGTGCTGATGCTGGAGGAAGTGTTTGAGTTCAAAAAGACCCTGGCACTGATGGGTGCTGCTTTACACCAGCAACAGAGGGCCGACGAGATTCTGAACCGATGGCAGCAACGCGTGGCACAACTGTGCGAGCAACTGCAGCAGACATTTGCCGGACGCTGGCCTCCCACGGTATCGATTCTGGACATCCGCGAAGACCACATCCGCAGTTACCTGCCGGCGAGTTTTCCGGGCTCCGTGCTCACCGAACTGGGATTCAATTGGAGTGACAGCAGCCGGGCGGCGAGCGGGGTATCGATCAAACTCACCAGCAAGGAAAGCCTTGCGGTGGTGAATGCCGACATCTTTTTTGTCTTCCTGCGCGCGCAGAACGGGGCGGTGCAGCGCAACTACGAGAGTCTGGTGCAACACCCGCTGTGGAAGCAGATGCGTGCCCCGCAGCAAGGACAGGTGTGGCAGGTCGATGGCGTCGCGTGGAGTCTGTCGGGCGGGATGTTGGGGGCGAACCTGATGCTCGACGACGTGGCCCGCGTGGCCGCCGCGCAGGTGGCCTCATGAGTCCGGGAGTAAAACTGTGCAGCGCGGGTGTCGTGTTGCTGCTGTGCTGCGTGTTGAGCCTGGCGGTCGGTGCGACCTGGATTCCACTGCCACAGATTGCAGCAGCGTTTGTCCATCCCGACCCGTTGAGTATCAGGCATGTGCTGGTGACCACCACGCGTCTGTCGCGCACTCTGATGGCGATTTCCGTAGGCGCCAGTCTGGCGGTCGCGGGCGCCCTGATGCAGGCACTGACGCGCAATCCGCTGGCGTCACCCGGGCTGTTCGGGATCAATGCCGGTGCGACTTTTTTTATCATCCTGTTTTCCTCGATCTTCTCGCTGTCATCCCCGGATGCCTGGCTATGGTCGGCGTTCATTGGCGCTGCTGTGGCGGGTTGTCTGGTGTGGCTGATCGGCAACATGGAGCAAGGCAGTCTCAGTCCGCTGCGCATCGTGCTGGCGGGCGCGGCGATCGCCGCGTTGTTCTCCGCCTTCAGCCAGGCGCTGCTGGTGGTGAATCAGGATGGCCTGGACACGGTGCTGTTCTGGATGGCCGGTTCGTTGACCGAACGCAACCTGTCGAGCGCTGCACCCTTGTTGCTGACTGATCTGTTCGGGTTGTCGGGGGCGCTGTTGCTGGCCGGGCAGGTCAACGTGCTGAACGCCGGGGAAGAAATTGCTACGGGGCTGGGGCAGCAAACCGGCCTGATCCGGCTGCTGATGAGCGTGCTGGTGATCTGTCTCGCGGGCAGCGCGGTGGCGTTGGCCGGCAGCATTGGTTTCATAGGTCTTCTGGTACCGCACATGGTGCGCAAAGGGTTGTCCATCGACCATCGCTGGTTGCTGCCTGGTTGTGCGCTGCTCGGCGCCATTCTCCTGCTGTTGGCGGATACCCTGTCGCGGGTATTGATCCTGCCGCAGGAGGTGCCGGTGGGGGTGATGACGGCGCTGTTCGGCGCACCGTTCTTCATTATGTTGGCCCGGCGCGGAGGCCGTTATGGATAATGTGGTGAGCTGGCGCCGAGGCGGGTATTCCCGGCGGGTCAACCTCTCCACGTGGTGGCGGTTGGCGGCGGCGCTGGTGCTGACGGTGCTGGTGATGCTCGGCTCGTTATCGCTGGGGAAAGTCATCCTTTCGCCCCTCGAGGTGATGCGAATCCTGTTTTCCAGTCAGGACGCCAGCCTGACGTTGATCGTCGAGCAACTGCGTTTTCCACGCATTGTGCTGGCGGCACTGGTGGGGGCTGCTTTGTCGGTGTCCGGGTTGATCCTGCAAAGCATCATCCGCAACCCGCTGGCATCGCCGGACCTGCTGGGCATCACCAGCGGTGCCAGCGCCGCCGCCGTGCTTTATCTGTCGTTCTTGTCCGCGACGCTGGGGCAACAGTTTCTGCCCTTGGCGGCGATGCTCGGTGCGGCTCTGGCAACATTGTCCATTTATCTGCTGGCCTGGAAGCAGGGGGCCTCACCGCTGCGGCTGGTGCTGATCGGCGTGGGCGTCTCGGCGATGTTGACGGCCGCGACCACCTTCATTCTGGTGTTCAGTCCGCTGACCACCACTCTGTCGGCCTACGTCTGGCTAACCGGTAGCGTGTACGGCGCCAGGTGGCCCGAACCGCTGGCGCTGGCTGGCTGGTTGTTGGGCATCTGTCCGCTGCTGGTGCTGCTGGCCCGTCAGGTGATGGTGCAACAGCTGGATGACCATCTGGCCCAAGGCATCGGCGTGCGCGTGCAATGGCTGCGGGCCGGTTTGCTGATGGTGAGTGTGGCGTTGGCCGGTGCGGCCATTGCCTGGGGTGGGGCGATCGCGTTTGTCGGGCTGATCGCGCCGCATATTGCCAAACGCCTGGTGGCCCCCGGTTTCGCTGGGCAGGCCGTGATGGCAGCCCTGGTCGGGGCAAACCTGGTGATGCTGGCGGACCTGGTCGGGCGCACGCTGTTTTTGCCCCTGGATCTACCGGCCGGGATCTTTGTCGCGGTGCTGGGCACACCCTTTTTTCTCTATTTATTGATTAAACAGCGTCATTAAGGAATTCAACGTATGACGTCGATTGCAAGTCGCGGCCTGACCCTGAGTTATCAGCGTCAGGTGATTATTGACGCGCTGGACATGCAACTGCCCAAGGGCAAGATCTCGGTGCTGATTGGCAGTAACGGCTGCGGTAAAAGTACCTTGCTCAAATCCTTTGCCCGACTGCTGAAACCGCAGCAAGGCTCGGTGATTCTCAACGGCGTGGATATCCAGCAAAAATCCACGGCGGCGGTGGCGCGTGAGTTGGCCATCCTGCCTCAGACACCGACGGCGCCGGAGGGCATCACCGTTCGCCAGCTCGTGGCCTTGGGCCGATACCCTTATCAGAGCTGGATGCAACAGTGGTCGTCCGAGGATGAAACCATGGTCAATCGCGCGCTGACGCAGACCAGTTTGCAGGCGCTGGCGGATCGGCCGGTGGATGCCTTGTCCGGTGGGCAGCGCCAGCGCGCGTGGATCGCCATGACCCTGGCCCAGGACACCGGCATCGTGCTGCTGGACGAGCCGACGACCTTCCTCGACCTGGCTCACCAGATTGAAGTGCTGGACCTGCTGCGCGACCTCAACCGGCTCGAAAACAAAACCATCATCATGGTGCTTCACGACCTCAACCTGGCCTGTCGTTATGCCGATCATATGGTTGCGGTGCATGAGCGTAGGGCATTTGCCCAGGGCCGGCCTGAGGACGTCTTAACCCAAGCGCTGGTCAAAACCGTGTTCGACCTCAACTGCAGGATTATTCCTGACCCGTTCTTTGGTACGCCAATGTGCATCCCGTTTGGTCGGGAATTGCCGCAATGAGTCTGGCTCGTTACTTCAGCGCGCAAGAGTGGAACGTGCTGGGCGGTGGGTTGCGGTTGAAGGACTGCGCCGAGCGCGACCCATTACGCTCGCTGATGGCGCGTGATCTGTTGCAGGACGATGTGTGCGAGCGTTTGCTGGACGCATTGAGCCCGGTCATTGGCTCACCGTCGCGGGCGATCACCGCCTCGCTGCTGGGCAAGCGCCTGTCGTTCCTGGCCACCGGCGCCTGTTTGTACGCCATGTCGGTGTACGACAAAGGGCTGCTGCTGTCGCTGGACAACACGGTGATCGAATACGGCCACGATGAAGGGCTATGGACGTCTTCGATGCCGTTGGTTCATTCCCTGCCGCTGACGTACGGGGCAGGTGAGCGCGAGGCCTGGCGGGAAACCCTGGTGCAGGCACTGTTTGCCGGGCTGTTGAAGCCGCTGTGGCAAACCTTCAACCGTGTGAGCGGCGTTTCACGACGCATCTTGTGGGAAAACACCGCGGTGCGCGTGTATTCGTTGTATGAAAAACGCATGGCAAAAATCGACGAGCCGTCGGTGCGTGAGCGCTATGAAGCCGACTTCGTGTGGTTGCTGACTCAGGCAGAGCCTTCACTGTTCGGCCTCGATTACAACCCGCTGAGCCATTTCCGCCGACCGCCGACACTGGTCGACGAGGGCCAGCGCAGCATTCGCTTTCGGCGAACCTGCTGCTTCTATTACCTGGCTACTGAGCCCGCTGAATATTGTTCGACCTGCCCACTGCTGCGTCCGGGGAAATGCCGATGAGTTATCAGATCAACCCTCGCCAGCAGCTCGTCGCCCCGGAGTTGCTCAACGCCTACCGGTCGATCCCTTCGTCGACCATCGGCCATTTTTCCGATCGGGGTTTCCTGCGGGGGATCAAGCCGCTGTTCAACGACATCCGCATGGTCGGTAATGTCGTCACCGTCAAAGTCTTCCCCCCGGATGGCAGCATTTTGCGTGAGGCGCTGTTGCTGAGTGAGCCGGGCGACGTGCTGGTGATCGAATGTGTGGGCGACGAGGAGTGTGGCTGCTGGGGCGAACTGCGCACCCTGGCCGGGCTGATCAAAGGGTTGGCCGGGGTGGTGGTGTCAGGTGCTGTCACGGATGTCAGCGCATTGCGTCGCCATGGGTTGCCGATCTTTTGCCGGGATGTCAGTGCGTACACGACTCGCGGCATTGGCGCCCATGGGGAAGTCAATCAGTCGATCAATGTGGGCGGGTTTCAGGTGCAGCCGGGAGACCTGGCCATTGGTGATGATGACGGTGTCTTCATCCTCGAAGCCCGGCGTGCGGCCGAGCTGCTTCCCGAGCTCTTGGCCAAAGAGGAAATGGACCAGCAGCGCAGGGACGGATTCTTGCAGAGGCTCAATCAGCGAAGGGGCTGACTTCCCGAGCTGAAATGAAAAGGGGCAACTGTGCAGTTGCCCCTTTTTTGCATCTAGTCGGTCAGAAGCCGAATTTGTCTCGCAATCCGTAATACCAGGCGCCCAATGCAGCAAACGGTGTACGCAGCAGTTGTCCGCCGGGGAACGGGTAGTGGGGCAGGTCGGCAAACGCATCGAAACGCTCGGCCTGGCCACGCAACGCTTCGGCCAACACCTTGCCTGCCAGGTGCGTATACGTCACGCCATGGCCGCTGCAACCCTGGGAATAGTAGATGTTGTCGCCCAGGCGTCCGACTTGAGGAAGACGCGACAAGGTCAGCAGGAAATTGCCGGTCCAGGCGTAATCGATCTTCACGTCCTTGAGCTGCGGGAAGGCCTTGAGCATCTTCGGCCGAATAATCGCCTCGATGTTCGCCGGATCCCGCGCGCCATACACCACACCACCGCCGAAGACCAGGCGCTTGTCGCCGGTCAAACGATAGTAGTCGAGCAGGTAGTTGCAGTCCTCGACGCAGTAATCCTGTGGCAACAGGCTCTTGGCCAATGCGTCGCCCAGAGGTTCGGTGGTGATCACCTGAGTCCCGCAGGGCATCGATTTGGCGGCCAGTTCCGGCACCAGATTACCGAGATACGCGTTGCCCGCAACGATGATGAACTTGGCCCTGACCTTGCCCTGAGGCGTATGCACCACCGGACTCGCGCCGCGCTCGATGCGCACCGCCGGCGATTGCTCATAAATAGTGCCGCCCAGCGACTCGACAGCTGCCGCTTCGCCCAACACCAGGTTCAGCGGATGAATGTGCCCGCCGCTCATGTCGAGCATGCCGCCGATGTATTGATCGCACGCGACCACTTCACGGATGCGACGCTGATCCATCAGTTCAAGCTGCGTGTGACCGAAACGCTCCCACAGACGCTTCTGGGATTCCAGGTGGCCCATCTGCTTGGCGGTAATGGCGGCGAACACACCACCGTCCTTCAAGTCGCACTGGATATTATATTTGGCAACCCGCTCACGAATGATCCGCCCACCTTCGAACGCCATCTGCCCCAACAACTGAGCCTGCTTGGGACCGACACTGCGTTCGATCACATCAATGTCGCGGCTATAACTGTTAACGATCTGGCCACCGTTGCGCCCCGACGCACCAAAACCTACCTTCGCCGCTTCAAGCACCGTGACCCGGAAACCGTTTTCCAGCAGAAACAGGGCAGAGGACAGACCGGTGTAACCGGCACCGATCACACAGACATCAGTCTCTACGTCATCCTGCAAGGCCGGGCGCGGCGGAACCGCATTGGCCGATGCGGCGTAATAGGATTCCGGGTAGGGGGTGTTCGCCATCCTGTAGCCTCTGTTTAATATATTTTACGAGTGCATCGATCCTACCCGAGATAAAAATCGACCGCCAGCCACCGCAAAATCTTCTTTGCAGCGACAAAATTAAATATTTTGCATATTCATAGGGTTAGCTCGAAAAAAGGTGTTGACACCCCTTCGGAATTCCGTAGAATGCCGCCTCACAGCAGGCACGTAGCTCAGTTGGTTAGAGCACCACCTTGACATGGTGGGGGTCGTTGGTTCGAGTCCAATCGCGCCTACCAAACAAAATCCGCTCTGCTGGGCGGTCTAGAAGGGCTCACCGAAAGGTGGGCCCTTTTTTGTTGTCTTGAATTCACGCAGAACGTTCACAAAATATAGGCTTCGTTCACACTGGGCAATGTGAACGCCTAAAGAGTCCGGTTCTGTCCCTCCATATCTCGACCCTCTTCACCACCTGTCATGTCCTACTTGAGCAACCATTTCCCCATCTGTACTGTACGCATAAACAGTATTTGGTGCGTGCGTGATGAAAGACGATTTGATCGATAACGGCGGCTTTGAACTGGGGATGCCAACCCGCACGGAGATGCTGATGCACCACTGTGATCTGTTGTGTGTGGAACTGGAGACGACACGTCGAGACTTAAGGAAGGCCCACAAGAACATCGCCGGACTGATAGTCATGTACCGGGATAGCTCGACCGAACTTGCTGTACTGAAGGTCGAACATGAGCGCCTGCGATGGACACTGAGTGACGTGTACCGGCGAGAGGGCGAGCGGGATACGTCACGGATGGGATACCAGTACGGGGACTAGCGTGTGGCCGATCACCCTAGGCACCAAAGCAAATAATCGATACGTACGGTGGAGACGTTGGGACAGTCCGAAGTACCATTCTTTGGCACGCACCAATCAACTAAAGGGAATAACAGACGATGGCCCCGGACGACCAGACAAGCAGCATGGTTACACTAGACGAAGAGCTATTCGCAGAGGTTAAGGGATTCGCCACTAAACTCGGCACGACGCCCAACGAAGCGGTGCACATCCTCCTTAGGATCATGCTCAAGACGCTGGAAACAGCTGGTGAGGGAAAGCCGCCATATCCGCCAAAGCCGCCGTCACTGTCGCTAGTGCCAGTTGAAGAAATCTTTGCACACGAGAAGTCGCACTTAACGTTAGTACCGCCGCCACGCAACTAGCCGAACTTTTGGATGACCCTATTAGCACCACTGACAACGCTAGTCAGCCCCCTACAAGGACGAAACGAGATGGCATTTAAACAAAAAGCGCTGCAGACCCCTAATCAAATCAAGGTCCGCATGAGCAAGGAAACCTATGAAGCGTTGGTTGAGAGCGCTGAGCGCCGGAAACAACAACACAGCCCGCTTGGGAGAATGATCATCACGGCTTCCCTCAATGCTCTGCGTGACGGTAACGCTCCGTTTACGCAAGCTTTAAAGGTGGCGGCAGAAATGGCTACTGGAATCCCAGAGGGCCGAGACCGCGAAGTCAAAGTGCGGCTCACCACAGAAGATTTCAAAGAGTGGCGATTGATTTCCAAGAAGTTGAATGTGCGACATAGCATCTTGGCTCGTGTAGCGATCAAAGAGTTTCTCAAAGCTGAAGGTGACGGGACGGAGCTGCCTTTAGACATGGGCAGTGTTGATTTGTCGGAAGAAGGCGGCGTCACCCCTCGGAGCAAGGCACTGACGCCTGATCAACAGAAAATCCAGGAACTTGAAGTCAGGATTGATCAGCTTGAACGAGAGAGGTCGATTTTAAAACAGGCCGCCACGATACTGATGGCCGAGTAACCCTAAGATTGCCGTAGCCTCATGATGGCGTCTGTGATGCCTTGAGCATTCGCGTCGAGCGTTTCCATGGCGGTCATCGCGTTAGCGGCAACACTCCCTACGCCATTCTCAGAGAGCCACTTAGTAATTTCTTCCATGGCCGCAGATATGGCATGCTGGTTATGCAGGAGCAGTGTCAGTGCGTCCGCTGTGGCGATGTTGGCTTCTGAGCTATCCGGCATGGCTATCGTCCTTGACTGATGGTGCGGTAATCCTAGTTCATCTTGCCGCTGGCTGGGTGAGCCGCCGACTACCCTACCTCATGGTAGGCCGGGACCTAGAGATATCATGGCTGTGCACTATCCACTGCATGATATGCAATTCAAAAATCTAATGGATATGTTCACGGGTGGTGGCGATGAGTAACGGAGAAAATTCGAAAACGACGAGCGCTGGTTTGATCCGGAATATTGGAGTTTATGCTGGCGATGAAATCAAGCGAGCTCCGATTGCTACAATGTCGATACTGGTTGGGGCCATTGGTGGTTGTCTCACGTTCTTCTTTGCGGGGATACAGCCGCATTCTCAGTTACAAATATTATCGCCGGGATTGAACGGTGTTGTTGATTCGCTTGGAGCCGTTGAGATTAGTAATATCTTGATGGTGATGTCTTTTTTTCTATTTGCGTCTTTTTTAGGTGCGGGAATTGTCAGGCTGGTCGCGAGAAAGCATGAAACTGCGTCGATCCTACTCTCCGTCTTAATTGCATCGGTAACCAATTTTGCAACGTTATTCTTAGTATATCTCGCACCGCCACGCGCCAGAAGTGAGCAGTTGTTTAATGCTGCACACGACAACATTTTTTATGCATCAATGATTGTGTATTTGGCAGTGTGTGGAGCGGCTGTATTTAGAGATATTTATCGTAGTATACGGCCAGGCCCCGAAGAGAAATCTACGAATAACGACCGCCAAGATACTGATGGCATTGCGTTTTTCTTCACCACAGCGATTCTCATTGCTCTCTGGGGCTGGGCAGTCTTCGCGGGGCAAAAACGATTGACCGACACATTTTTGCCAGACATCGCTCACTACGTCGAGATAACGCCGATTAAAAAATGAGTTAAGCAAATAAGCTTGAAGCGTTCGCACACGACCGGACTTGTTTAAATAAACTTGTAGGTGCTGTTGATAATTCCTATTGACCGTTCTCTGTCGGTCGTAAGCCACTTACTAATCCGTAGATACCCCGAACTTTTCAAATTCGACACTTGCCGTTGGCTAATATCGGTAGTGTTTGGCTGGCTGCGAATATCACAGGCCGGTATCGGGCGATTGGTGAAATTCAGGATTATGGCAGTCGAGTCTTAACCCCATAGGGCTGCGTATAAGGCGCCATAACGGCTAATTCTAAAATATGCTGTGGGCTTGGCTGGCTTATTAGCTAGAATGACATATACGCTGCTACAGGAGCTTGTAGAGCATATTGACCGGCTATAATCTGCTTCTTTACACTTTATCCTTGAATGACAGGTCAAGACGGGTCATGAGCCGGGATACAGTCATCGGCTGGAATGCCTTGCTTTTGGCCGTGGTCACGCCCTTAGAGTTTAAGCACTGAGCAATCGCCACAAAGGACGTGCAACCATCGTACAGGCACGCCTTGATGTGATGAGCGATTGCGTCCGCCCGGTTGTCAGCATTCTGTTTCTTCGCTTCCATTGCGGCGCCGTTGCCTACTTCCCAAGCCTTCGCACGGCCAGCGTCACGACGGGCAATCTTCGCCAGTGCTTCGATATCACCATTGGCGGCAAGGGTTTTCAACTCTGCCAGACCATCCTTCGTCCGCTTGCGGATCTTGATCAACTCTTCTTCGGCCAGCAACGACTTGATGTTGCGGACAAGGCGATTGCCGTGAACATCTTCAGCCTCGATGAACGTGAACTTCTTTTGCAGGGTAACGAAGTGGCCGTGGTCACGGGTCAGGCGGTCAACACGGTGGACGACCACCGGGCAATCCAAACCTTTCGCCATTGCCAGAGCTAGGCGGCATTGGGCTCGCTCCAGGGGGTCGATAGAACCTGACACGCCCTCATCCGTGAACTGGGCGACGATTTGCCAGTCGTGTGTCTCGGCGGCGATCTGGATAGCGGCAAACTGACCAGCTACCGACAGGCACTGATCGTCTGTACTCATCCTTGCGTAAGCCACTACCTGTTTCATTTTCTAGCCTCATTATCTCGGGTTGACCCATCTTAACATATTGCAGTCGTTCGACAACGAATTGTTAAAATGCTTCATTCGAGGGTTGTTGACCTGCTTGCTGGCCTGCTCGAGCTCGACGCCGAGGCATTGATCAGGGGGGGGCATGTGACGGTGCAACGACCGTTTAAGTGGCATTCAAGCCGCTGGGTGTATTGAGGCCGATCCTGCGATGCCGCCCCGCTGTGATGGAGGTCTGGCAATTCCTTGTGCTGTGATCAGGCTGGTGTGAGGAAATCTGGCGTTAGGGTGGGAAAGCCGCGTGTCGAGAGGACTTTGCTTGACCCGGCTGTAGTGTAGGTCCCGGAAGCAGGGGTTTTGACGTGCTACAAAATAATACTAACGGTCGCTGAGCCACTTAAGAGGAATAGATACTCGAATACTTGCTCGATAGTTCCGCGTTAATGGCCAGCGACAACGTTAGATTAAACTTCGACTAGCGGGCGTTTCGCCCAACAAGTTACACAGGCTGTCCAAGGGCTCGACGGACGTCATCAACGGAGCCGATCCAGTTAAGGCCACGGTCATCCATTGGCTGAAGGCCAAAGCGTTTGCCAAAAGCACTGGAGTTCTCGTTGGCGCATTCGATGGCGATATGCTGATAGCCAATCTCAGAGGCGAGTCCGATAATCAGAGTCAATAAACGGCGACCATGTCCATTGCGTGGATCTTTGAAACCTATCCGAGCAAGTACCAGTGTCTCTCGTGGCCAGCCAGTTTCGGGGTTAGGGAACAGTCTGAAATAAAGGTCGTACTTCAGCGTGAACGCATTAAGTGTCGCCCCGAGGCCTATGTTTGAGTGCTGCCTCACCCATCGTTCGGAGTAATTGAAGCTTTGCATCAGGAACGGCGCAAGATGAGACAAGAGGTGTGCAGCACCATCTTTTGCTTTCGTGTACCAAACATCTTCAGGGGCGCTGGGCGGTGGCTTTTTGGCAAACATTTCTGAAGTTCTCAGTTGTGGTGAATGCCTAAGAATAGAACAGGTGGTGATGGTGGGGTCAATACTTTTAGAAAACTTTTTATCTCGTACACTAATGTTTTTATATAACTGACACGTTTTCTATTACACTAATAAAAGTTTCTCTCCTGTTAGTGTCTTGGTTTCCCTTGGTGAGAAAGTTTCTCTAGTGTAAGAGATAATTAGTTTCGGTGGGCAATTAAGGTTTTGATGAACTATCTTGTTTGCTATTAGTAGGAATCTGACGACTCCATTTAATATGTTAAAGACCAGTGACAT
Source organism: Pseudomonas rossensis (assembly GCF_039888995.1). Taxonomy (NCBI): domain Bacteria; kingdom Pseudomonadati; phylum Pseudomonadota; class Gammaproteobacteria; order Pseudomonadales; family Pseudomonadaceae; genus Pseudomonas; species Pseudomonas rossensis. The sequence goes on from NZ_JBBWCB010000009.1 coordinate 31,954, forward strand.
CTACAACCATCGGTGTTGGCGGGGGTGTTTCAGGCGTGTTTGCTGGTGGTGGATTGCCTAAGCCTCCCCATGGGCGTGATGCGATACCTATTTGTAAGACCCTGTAATGTCCGACCTACTCCGTGGGACGGTTACCTCGTCTTGCCCCGTTGATCCTGCTGTGCCGAATTGATGTAGCACCGGACCATGTATTCCACAAAATCACGCACGGGCATCTTGTGCTTGCGTGCGTCGCCGTTAAGTAAGAGGAACTCATCATCTGTGAATTTCACGCCCAACAGCTTTGTGGGGTATTCCGAAGTCACGCAGTCACCTCGTCAACCTTCTTTGTCTTAGGCTTGGATGGTTTCGCGTAGGCCGCGAGCAAATCCGCCAGTGCGGCATCTTGGATAGTAACCAACCTATCTGCTGCGGCTTTGGCTGCTGTTGCATCGGCTTCCCGCATCTCACGGGCTACAGTGAAAGCAACCTGACGCTTTGTTTCCTCAGCGTTCTGGATATACCGCTCTTCGTCGTAGTCAGCCCTGGCCTGCTCTATAATATTACTCAAGTCAGAATCAATAAGAGAGTCTGGCTTCCGAAGTTGCACATTGAGGTCAAGAGGCTTGGAGTAAGCTGTAACTACTTTATAGCCTTCAAGCAACAATTCGGTTAGATCCTTAAGGGCCACAGCTAGTGGTTGACCACTAGACCAACTTACGTGGACTCCAATTTTCGGGTGGAGCAAAGATTCGCTGCGGCGAAAGTAATCAACTTCTCGCTGTTCGATGAGTTTTTGTAAAGCCTCACCATCGTGTTTGATGAACTCGACAACTTCGGTGCCATAGTTATATTGCTTTGTAGTAGTCATATCGGGTTTCCTTGGGTTACTTGCGTGAACGGTGTTTGCGAAGGGCGCTGATAAGGCTAGCCTTGGCCTTGTTTTTATTGGTCTTTGGGTTGGTGGTACTACGCTCGCTATCGCCGTTAGAAGGCTGCTGTGGGGCCATGGGAGCGAACTTGGTAGCTGGTGTTGTCTCTGTCTTTGTTTTTGTCGTTGCTAGTCGGGCCCGGTGAGCCTCTAAGTCGCTGATAGTGGCTACCATCCCGGCTGGGAGTACGGCGTCTTCCAAGGCGTTCAAGAAGGTCAGTTCGTCTTGGGTCGCTTGGACATAATCAACCTTGTCCGATACAGAGGTTGGTTGTTCCAAGAAGTACGAAAGAATTGCTTGGTTAGTCTTATCGACCTCAAGCCAGACTGTCTTGTTGTTCATTAAGCGGCTCCCTGTGCTAGTTGGCTGGTGTTCTCCAGTTCCTGGGCGATGAACTGATCTTCTAGTTGTTCAACCGTAAACTTGTTGTTGGCTCGCCAAGTTTTGACTTGGCACTGAACTGAACAGAACCGAGATAGGCTGGACCTAGAGAAGAAGTTGCGGCTGCAAGACTCACAGCAGTGTTTGCGAAGCGGACGGCGTTTATTAACCATGTTAGTTACCTCTGAATGAATGTCAGCCTTTATTCAAGACAAAAAGAACCCGTTCCTCAGACTTGAGGTTGCGGGCGATTGGTACTGCCAGTGTGTGCACTCGTTATGGGCAAGTGCTTATTGCTCTATTGCAGAGCGAATTAGTGGCCAGTTTCGTTGCACCTCTGGCCGAGGCTTTACAGTGAAGACTTTTGAAATCTCGGAAAGTCTAAGTCTATCGCTGTGCAACTAAACCGATCATTCTGCTTCGGAATCGGGAACGAAGTAATGCGACATAGTTGGGAAAGGAATGGTCCTAACTATGACGTAGCAGGGGGGGATGTTTTGGGGGTATTGAAAGAGAGTGGGTAAGTTGTTACTTCCACTAAGAGAATGATACCACACTTTGGTGTAGTGTCAATACATTCATGTAAAAAAAGTTGCTTTTATTTTTCTCTTGTGGGTGGGTTTAGGCTCCCGGTTAGTTCTAATCGCTCCACTGTTCCTTCCACTATTGGTTTTACACTTAGTTGTCTCGGTGGCAGATGAAGATCCTGATATTCACGCCCGGTAGAGTAAACTCAGCAGGGGTAATGTGTGGCGTTCCGCCACGGAGCAACATATCTTATGCCTCTCGGCATGGTACAAGCGGAGAACAGGGTGGTGCAGCACCATTCCACCCCTACTGGTAGAGGTTATTCCCTTGCCAGATTAGCTGTGACGTTTGCGTCACGTAGTAATCTTCTATTCAGTATTTTAGTTAGTTAATAACTGTAGAGGTTAAAGAAGGGAGGATAGGGGGTGACCCCCTCCCGCTCTTGCTCTGAACTGTGCATGTATAACTTGTGCCCACAGGCACGGACTTATTCCCTGTGTTATTTCCTGTTGGGTTGCTCAATCGTGGCTCACGCCACAAGTTACTAAGCAAGGTTGAGAGCAAAAGCAAAGCGGGGAGGGCTGTCCGCCCCATCTCCCCTTGAACCTATAGAGTTGTCATCCGTGCCTGAGGGCACAGGTTATTGACGGTAACGTCACAAGTGAAATATATTATAGAAGTAGTTAATCTCAAAGCTCTGCTTTGGCGATTCGTTCACTCACCATGCTGAACATGGCGAGTTCACTCTATATATCTGTCGCTAATCAACGATCATTGACCCCCTGCCACTACTGCTGCCTGTGCCTCGTGGTCCCACTTCTTGACTGTGTTCTTGGATATGCCAAGTTCCCTTGCGGTGGTCTTGGTTGGAACCCCTGCCCTGATCATCTCCAGCGCCTGCTTCTTCTTAGGGTGCTGTGCGGTGGCAGCTGGCTTAGTCTGTTCGTCCTTGATTTCCCAGAACTTGTCGAAGTCAATATCCGCATCAACGGATCGCAGAATGTCAGGGTGGCGCTCAAGGTGCAGTGCGATACCACGCAGTGCAGTTCTCGCCGCTTCGACCACTCTTTGTAGCTGTCGCGTGCCAATGGGCTGCCTGTCATGGTTAAGAAGATGCTCTGCCGCTGTTGCTACTGAAAGCTCTGGTAGTCGCAGCAACTTCTTCACATCCGCGAGAGCAACGCTGTGCTTTCCTTTTATTAAGCCAGGTCCGGTACATATAGCCCCGAAAGCAAAGTCGTCCAGCCAAGGCGTGGGTCTGCCTTCCAGTCTGAGGGTGCTCAATGCAGCGGCCAGCGGGTTGTTAATGACTTGAGGTTTCTTCCCGGCCTTGGACTTGTGCTCGGCCTGCTGAATAGGTTGCATCGGGATCAGGTCAACAACCGGAGCGAGATATTCAGATGGAGTCTGTTTGCATTCCTGGGGCAGGGGACTGCCATCCTCGGCAATGTACCAGTTGCCCTTAACGCGGTCAGACTCTCCAGGATTTTCCGGGGCTGGCTCTGGTATATATGGCGTCCTTATATAGTCGCCATAATACTCTTTTGTGACTTTATCGTAGATAACGTCCCCGATAGTTGTAGTGCGTGCTGACGCCACCTTTGTGCGAAGTTGCTGAGTAGGGCATTCGCTTCTTGCCGGCGTAGTAGTGCTCGTTTTCATATATGTTATTCCTAGTGCTAGTTCAGTTCATAGGCAAACCCTCGGTGTGTTCCGGTATTGTCGGTTGGGAACGCGTGACCCTTATTGCGGACGCACGAAAACCGCTTCTGTCCAGTGGCCTATTGGGCTTGAGCAAGCGGGGTGGCGTCTATTAGTAGGGAGAGGTGTTGCGGGTCAGCCTTTGCGGCTGGGTTGCGAATGATAAGGGCTTTTGGCGAAAAGTCAAGCCGAAGAGTGCGCCTTTAGTCGGCCGTTGAGTAGATAAAACTTCTTTGCAGTACGCCGCTTACAGCAACTGCGGCGATAGTCGCACACAGATAACAACTGGAGTGTGTGCAGAACATAGTTGCACCAACTGCACTCTCTGAAGAGTGCACAAGGCCCATCAAAGCGTTCTTCTCGCTATGCCGTACCTCTGGCTTAGTTTTGTTGTTGCCATCCTCTAATGGGCCGTGCAAGTGCTCTGGTAGTGCGTTATACCCGCACGAGATGATACGATTGCCTTTAACAATCACCGTCCCCACTTTCAACCGTTCTCCAACACTACAGCGAGCAAATGCGTGGGCGCAGTCCATATATGCCCGCATGTGCTTTGGCTTCATTCCTTGTAGTCCAAGATGTAACGAACTCGCCGTTCAACTCTTTCTACTTGAATCTTCCACTTCGGCGGGTGGAACTGAGAAGCAAGTTCTCGTTCAGTTAGTTCAAGAATATTACCGTAGTCAGTAAAGATGGTGTGCAAGTCCACGGGCTGGCCATCCCACTCCACCGTAGTAACCGCCAAGATGAGTGCATTCCCCATCCGGCGACCATCCTTAGTTGAAAGTTGGGCATATTGCACCCATTCTCCATCTGCGGTGTCGCTTGCCCAGTGCGGAAGGTAGTGCCAGCGAACCACCTCTTCCGACAAGCCGAGTAACAATGCTTCTGCTGCGATTTCTGCCTGACTAATCATTTCTTTTTCTTCTTCTGTTCAGCTAGAAGTTTTGGTAACGAGTAACCCATAACGGCCAAAATGTTATTGATTCTCCAAAGTTCGGCATTATTGCGTTTAAGCTGTTCAATATATAAACCCTTCATTTACGTCCCTCTAGTTTCCGCCAAGCGGCATCAGTTTCCTTCAGAAGTGCTTCAAGTTCGGCCCACTTCTTCTCTTTGTACAGTTCCAAGGCTTTACTCCCCGGAGCAAGCCAATGCCCCGGTTTGTATTCAACAGCGTCTTTGAACATGGCCTTTAGTCCTTAGTCAGGCCTTGGCGACCGTGTTTTTCAATCAGCTCGCGAATGAAAATAAGTCCCTTGCCAGTCACCATAGTAAGAGGGCTAAATTCAGTCTTACCTGTGTACGGGTGCGGATACGGCTCTAATACTACTGTGAAGCGCCCTGCATCCTTCTGTACTTGATATGGTGCGTTATGGTCTTTTCCATGCTCAATGAGAACCTTATGTTTCCGCAAGTATTTGTACAGACTGTTTCTGCCTACACCTAACTCGTCCGCAACTTGCTTCATGGTCTGACAACCTTCAGCTACAGCAACATCCTCGTAGAACCCTACCTTCGATGCGTCCTCAGCAATTTTCTGATCGAGAACTTTCACCGTCTCCAGTGCAAGTACACGCCCTTCGAATTCCGAGGCCCATGCACGAGCGGCCATCGCTGGGTTAGTGAAGTCAGGCAGAGCGAGAGCTTGCGGCTTAGCTGCCTGTGCTTCCAGTTCTCGCCAGCGGTCGATTACAGCGGCACGCATTGCGGTGCTGTAGCCGGTGAGCAGGATGTCTACTTCCCGGCGTTCCATCACATACGCCTTCGAACGGCGACCACCGCTGGAGGCTTCAAACTTCTCCTGAATTTTCAGGGAAAGCTCTTCGGCCATCTTTTTGATGTCCGCTCTCACGTTGTCGTGGCGCTTGCCCGTCAGTTCAGCAATCTCCAAGCTGCTCATGGTCAGGGGCTCGCCCTGTACACCTGGCTTGGCTACCTCGGGAACAAGGGTAAGCACTGGTCGCGATACTTCCGGAGCGTGCGTCGTTACGGGTACAGACGTGGCCTCTACCCGGTGCCAGTGATCAACGACTTTGGCACGGATGTCGAAACTGTACCCAGCAAGCAGTTGATAGAGTTCACGTCGAGGCAAATTAAAGAGTGGTCGCCAACGGCTGCTTACATCCTTGTATTTTCCAGCGAATCGGTGCTGCCCTAAACCTAACCGACTCAACACGAGGCGGATGTCGCGAAGAACATGAGAGTGTTGTTTGCCGGTAAGTTCGGCAATCTCCACACTGCTAATTGTAACCAGTGGTTCGATGCTAGTTGCTACTTGATTCATATATCCCTATGCCCTCCATGGGCTCATAAAGGCGCCCGCCATGCAGGCGCCAAACTTGTTATGCTGCGTTTTCTTGCTCATCGAAGTACTTCTGCATCGCTGCTTGGTATTCCGCCATTTGTTCTTCTTCCCGCTCAGCCCGGTAAGCCGCGTACTTCGGAAGTCGCTCACGCAAGTCATCTGCGTGGAAGTACAAGTCTTTACCGTTATCGAGGATGGCCACGAACTCTTCATCAGTCAGGAAGCCCTGATAAGTTCGGTATACCCACTCCCGGTTAACACGCTCAGTAAACGCAACGCTGGTGCGAATTACAGACTCTGGTCCGTACCCCGGAGAGTAAGAGCAGGCGTGAACCATCATCGTGCTGCTGTCGTGGATAATCCAATCATCCGCTTGCAGAGCGATTGCCGATGCAGCACTAGCACAGTTAAAACCAATGCTGAGGGGAAGCCAACGCGATTGCGTTGGCTGAAGGGCTGGAATCAGTCGATAAGGTGCAGAACGTCTCTGACATTCAGATGTGAGTATCGCGCTACGGATCGTGTATCCCGGTGGCCTGACACGATCATTATCTGGGCGTTGTTGAACCCCTTTTTTGCGACGTTCGTTATTCTGGTGTGCCTTAGCTGGTGCAGTCGAACACTACTGTCCAAGCCTGCCTTTACTCGTGCCAATCGCACGGCCTGAGAAACTGCATGTGGAGTGACCGGGAAGATCAGGTTGTTCGGGTGACGTTCTACGGTCGCACACAGTTGTGCGAGTTGGAGAATTTCCACTGCACGGTGGGTGAGGGGGACTGACCGTGTGCCGTTCTTCCCATCAATCACATCGGCAATCCGCTCTTTGAGGTGCAGGCAGTCTTTGGTCAGCTTTAGGATCTCAGAGCGGCGCATGGCAGTCTCATATGCCAATTCGACAATGGGTTTCATGATGGGTGACAGCTTTGCCAGTAACCGCTCAAGCTCGCTTGCACTAATCACCTTGTCTGAAGACCGACCAGGCTTTGGGAGTGCGATAGAACTGACAGGGTTGGGGATGTCGATCAGTAGGCCTCGTTTGGCGAACCTGTAAAAGCGGGACATGAATGCAAGTTGCGTTCTGCACGTGGACGGCTTCACCTTCTTCAATCGCATAATCTTGAAGTCATTAATCATTTGCGGCGTGATTTCGTGAATGGGCTGGGTGAAGTGCCTGCCCAGATGTTCCACGATCTTCAGGGCATGGTCGTAGCTGCCCTTACCCTTGAGCATCGTCTCGCAGTAGGTCATGCCCAACGTATATATAGTGTGATGCTTGCGATCCACCGTAACGGCTTCGATTTGTTTCGCCCATGACTCTGCTTCGGCTTTGGTGCTGAAGGTTTTCGATTGGGGAGATTTACCCTTTACCCGGACCTGAGCGTTCCAGTTGCCGGACGGAAGTAAGCGGAAATTGGCCATTGTTGACGCCTCATGATGTGAATGGGCGTTCTGTGGAATCCAAGAGCAGCAGGGCTTGCAGCTTGCTCAAGCAGACATTGACATGGTGGGGGTCGTTGGTTCGAGTCCAATCGCGCCTACCAAACAAAATCCGCTCTGCTGGGCGGTCTAGAAGGGCTCACCGAAAGGTGGGCCCTTTTTTGTTGCCTGCGATTTGCAAAACTTTTGCAAAACCCCCACTCAAAACGCCAGCTCGGCACCCACCTCCAGGTACTCGACCTTCTTTTCGTCGTGTCTTCACTTTGCCGGTGGCCCGCTTGATGACGTGATAGGCGTTCTCGCCGAAGCGAACCGCGCTTACTGGTGCCCCCTTGCCGATCAGCGCGTTGTTAATTCAGGCTTTGGATTTGGCTTGCTGTATCTGATCTGTGAATCATTGAGCGGCCTCACGGTCATATCGCTGACCTTTGCATTCAGGACGTTCAAATGAAGCGTGCAGTAATAATGTTCATGGCCATTTCAGGCTCTCTCCTGTTGGGAGGCTGTGGGCCTCACTGGGACGACGGAGAAAGGTACGGTCGAGATCGTGATCGGGGTCATGATTACCGTCGTGGATATGACCGAGGTTATGACGATGATCGAGGGTATGACCGCAGATATGATCGTCGTGATAATGATCAGGGGTATGAACGCAATCACGGTCGTGATCATGATCATGATCGTGATCGTGACGATAGAGACGACTGAAGGCGCTGGCCATCGGCTAGCGAGAAACGGCGGTGACAGGCTCTCCTTGGGCCGGTCAATGATCACCTGGTTTGCCGATTAGCTTCAGCGGCACGGGTTGCCAGTGATTCAGGCGTAAGATAGCGGTGCTACCTCATCAAAAGGAGCCGCATATGATCGCCGACCAAATGAACAAGCCGGTATCTGAGGACAGAGCTGTTTGGGATCAATACTTCTGCGCTGCGTTGATTGCGGAAAGCAATCTGACGGCACCGGTTGTAGGAGGGGCTACTCATGAAGACAGGCAGAATCTGTTGATTGAAAGGGCCAAAGCTCTCGCCGACAAGATGATGGAAAACAGAAAATAACCAGACCCCAGCCATCGCGCTGGGCTCTTCACATCTGGATCTCGGCATCGGTGCAGCGCTACTAAGTCAGGCAATCAAGTCTACTTTGCCTCTAGCAAGGCGATAGACGCCTCCCACGATCTTCAACGTGCCCTTGCTGGGCACATCTGTCAGCGCCGGCCTAATGGAAGGCCCGCAGCGCAAGACGATGCCGGTGCTGCAACAGGTGATCATGATGGGTGAGTTAGCGGTCAATCGCGTACTGGATAACCACAAGCCTGGGTAGTCGCCAGGCACTGTAACGAGGGGATTGCCCCCTCGTTACAAATGTTGCATGAAGAGCATGAATCACTACTGGTGTGGTTCATCTCAACAACGTCGGACCAGTGTGGTAGGTCCAACCAACTAAAACCAATCTTACCTGGCGTTCAACTTCTTCAGTTCTTCATAAGTCGCCGACTGTACAAACCAGAAGCCGGAGATGATGCACCACGTCAGGGTGCCGGTAATGAAAACGCCTGCCCCGGACCAGAAGCCCTGAACGAAGATCATGACCACTGCGGCGATCCAGATAACGGCCAGTGCGACGTACAGAACTACGTTGTTTACGCCAATTACGAACTCTTTCACGTCTATTCCCTTTTGAATGATTATCCTCTGGCTCCTTACGCAGGGGCCAGTGGGCGGCATGATAGGGAGATAGCTGGCTGTTCGCCAGTCGTGTCACGGCCTGTTACTCAAATCGACCAATAAGCAAAATCATCCTCCAGCACCCGCGCCGAAAAGAACCACTCAAAACACCTCACCCCATCCTCACTGGTGACGCCATACCGCCCGCTATGCAACTGCATGATTGACGTGCCTGGCAGGCAGATTTCCAGATTTTGGACTACTACTGACAAGCCCATTTCCTTATCCCTGTCAGGAGCATCCCTATGCTGTCTCACTGGTTTCTTGCGGCGATCCACCTCTTGGCTGTTGCCTTGGGCCTCTGGGCGGTGCTCACCCGAGGGACGGCGTTAAGCCGCCTGGTCGTCGGTACGGCGCAGGTTCGCAGCGTGCTGGTTGTCGATAACGTATGGGGCATCTGTGCGGGTATTTTGCTGATCACAGGTTTGATGCGGGCCTTTGGTGGGTACGAAAAAGGCACCGACTATTACCTTCATCAGCCGTTGTTCCATCTGAAGATGACGCTGTTCGTGATCATTCTGCTGCTTGAAGTGGCACCCATGATCACCTTGATCAAGTGGCGGATCGCCTTGGGCAGGGGCGCTTCGATTGACCAGGGCCGAGCCCAGCTGTTTGCACGCATCAGCCATATCGAAGCGCTGTTGTTGATGTTGATGGTGATTGCGGCCACCGGCATGGCGCGCGGTGTGACATTCGGCTAATAACGGCGTGATTCGTCGGGGTTAAAGCGAATAATCTGACAGCCACGGCGTGGCCGAAGCCGGTAGCATCGGCTTCACGTAATGGGGGGAGGAGGCGAGTGCTCAGCAAAATGCCGAGCATGAATCTTTAGCCAGCCATTGTGCTGTAACGAACGGGCTGGCTACTGACTGCAACAGGATTCAGGGAGTCTGCGGTTTGTCTGGAGCGGTGAGGCCAGCCTGAATGCGCTGATAGATTTCTTCGCGATGAACCGCAACGTCTTTCGGGGCATTGATGCCAATTCTGACTTGCTGGCCGCTAACGCCCAGAATGGTGATCGTAATGTCATCACCAATATTTATGCTTTCACCGACTTTGCGGGTGAGTATCAGCATGGTCTTCTCCTTGATTGCTTTGTAGGGCACCTGATTCGGACAGTGCAGAGGTCGGTGGTATATATAGATTAGTGCGAAGTCTCACGGTTTGGGTGCCTCTTTCTGACGCGCAGATGCTGCATTAATTCCCAAGGCGTAACTATACAGAGGCCGCAACCATCATTCTCGTTGTTTTGAGCCCATTTTGCGGCACTCGGGAAGTATTCATGAATGCTAAAATCGCCGTTTTAAGCATTCTGAGGGAAGCGTTGTGCGCAAAATGGTCTTGGTAATCGCGGTATTGGCGCTGGCGGGATGCGGTGAGGGCAAGAGTGTTGACGCGCAAAAGCCGCAACCGGCGGCTGCGACTGCACCTTCGACGGCATCCGCGCCACAATGGGATCTCGAAGTTCGGGGCGAAACACCTCAGGCGGTCAGCGATTTGAGCGGCTGGCTGATTGAGCACAGTTTCGTTTCCAATATCGTCAAGGAAAATGGAAAGACCCGGATTCTGCTCGGGCCATTCAGTTCGAAAGCCGAGGCTGAGGCCAAACAGACAGAAGTGCGCACGGCGCTCACCCGGGCTAAGAAACAGAACATCGAATTGCTGGTCGTCGAACATCCAGTGACCCAGTAGCAGTCCTTTTCCAGGCTGCTTTCGACGGAGCGCCTTAAAGGGGATCCACATTGACTCGTTTCTAGACGTAGTCACTGTCGATTCCCAGTAGGAGTTCCCCCCCCCATGGCCTCCGCCACCCCTTACAAAATATTCGACGCAGTCCTGCGGCACAAAAAGGCGCTGAGTCCTCATTTGATGCGCGTCACTCTGGCCGGTCCGATGGTTACCGAAATGGCGACCTGGGCACCCGACCAGCGCGTGAAGCTATTCTTTCCGGCTGTAGACGGTTCGCCTGCAAGGCTCGCTCATGGCGATGGCTGGTATTCACGTTACCGCTCTATGCCGGTTGCCCAGCGCCCGGCGATGCGCACTTACACCATCCGACATTTGCGTGCCGAGCAGGGCGAAGTGGATATCGACTTCGTGTTGCACGGCGAAACCGGCCCTGCATCCCGTTGGGCAATTCATGCAGTAGCGGGTGAGCCGATCCAGATCGTCGCACCTGATCGCCAGTTTTCGGCGGATGACGCGGGCGGTTTCGAATGGAAGCCGCCTAAACAGCTCAAGCACCTGTTATTGGTCGCCGATGCCACGGCCTTGCCCGCTGCGCTTGGCATTCTGGATGAGCTGGCAGCGCTTGCCGTGCCACCGATAACCCAGGCGTTTTTTGAAGTAGACAGTGTGGACGATGCGTTGCCGGTTCCTGACTGGCCCGGGCTTTCAGTTGAATGGCTGATTCGAGATCACGCTACCGCGACTGGAGTGGGTTCGCTGATGGTCGGCGCGGTCTGTCGGGCCATTCTGCCGTCATCCGCTTCGAAAGCATTCGAAGTGGTGGAACTGGCGGAAGTCGATGTCGACGAAGACATGCTCTGGGAGACGTCCGAGTCTGCCCGTGATGGCTTCTACGGCTGGATCGCCGGGGAAACGGTTGCGGTGATGAGTCTGCGTAAATACTTGATCAAGGAATGCGGCATTGCCAAGGAATCACTCAACCTGATGGGCTACTGGCGCTACAACAAAGCGGGCGGTTAGAAACGAACAAAGGCCTCGGGTGTTAAACCCGAGGCCTTTATGTTTTCAGCGAGCGCTTAACCGCAGGCTTTCATGTCGACCGGGCCGACAAACTCGTTGCCGCGTCCCATGACGCACGCCACGCTTTGGTTGCGCTGTCGTTCCCAGGCCTCTACCGGATAGGTTTTGTTCCAGGCTTCGTAGAGCTGTCGATCCTGTTTCGACAGGCGCAAACCATATTGCTTGCTCATGTAGAAATACGTTCGGGCGATCATGCCGCGTATGGACGGGCGGGGCATGACCTTCTTCGCCTTGAAGTCGACCTGGGTCAGGCACGAGCCATATTGGCCCGACTGCACCGGCAACCAGCCGAAACTGAAGTTGCTGCGATCGCCATTCACCTCACCAATGCTCGGCACCAGATTGTGCAGGTCGGCTTCGGCCTTCTGGTAGGTCGGATCGTAACGCGTGCAGTTCTTGCGCCCACCTTCTTGCCAGCACTGACGCTGATGGCCGATCTGCCAGGCCGGAACAATGTGCTCCCACTCGATGCGGGAAGCGCGCTTGGCGTTTTTGCGCGGTACATAACCGCAGGCTGCGAGGTTGACCTTGTTGCCGGTGTATTTGCACCCGCAATAGAACTCTGTGGATTGCGGTGCGTAGAGCTTCCAGGCAACTTTCTTGGCTTCGTTGAAGGTACGTGGGGCGCCAGCCTCGGCGCCGAGGGTGATGAACAAAAACAGCAAAGCAAACCAGCGGACACTCATTGACTCAATCTTCCTTCGGCACAACCCAAAAAATCTGCACCCCGCCATCGTCGCGATAGGCGAGGGTGACGTTGTCGTTCTCGTCGATTTCTTCGAGCAATTGTTCCCACTCATCCACAGGTTCGTCCGGTAGACGGAAGATCAAGGCTGCTTTGGCTTTTTGAGCGGTGGGGGAATTGATGATTTTTTGAACGCGCATACCCATGCGTTCATAGGAGTCAGGAGAGGCAGAGGTGGTGGCCACGGAATTATCCTTATTAAGCTGTACGTGCATACAGTATTTAACTGTAAGCATTTTCGCAACTGCTTAAAATTCAAGAAAATCCTCTGACAGCAATTTTTTCCGTTTGGTGTAGGACGAAGGGAAGTTTTTTATCGAAATATCGGAAGGGGGTGTGAGTCACCACTCCCCTGGGTTGGTGAGTGGTGAAAGCAGTGCCCGACCGGAACCGGTCGGGCGAGGGCGAATCAGTATTCCCAGAACATCCGTTGCAGCTCTTTGCTGTCGTTGGTCTTGGTCAGTGCGACCATGGCCAGGATGCGGGCTTTTTGCGGGTTCAGGTCATGCGCCACAACCCAGTCGTACTTGTCGTCTGGCTGTTCAGCGTTACGCAGTACGAAGCCGCCGACGTTGACGTGGGACGAACGAATGATTTGCACGCCGTCCTTGCGCAGGGCTTGCAGCGATGGGACCACACGGGACGAGACTGAGCCATTTCCGGTACCGGCGTGAATGATGGCTTTGGCGCCAGACTGAGCCAACGCTTTGTAAGCGGTATCACTGACATTGCCGTAGGAATAGGCGATTTCGACGTCAGGCAGGCTCTTGATGGTTTTGATGTCGAATTCCGAGTCCATGGTGTGACGCTTGGCCGGCAGACGGAACCAGTAGGATTTGCCCTCGACCACCATGCCGAGTGGGCCCCAGGCACTTTTGAACGCCTCGGTCTTGATGTTGATCATTTTGCTGACGTCGCGACCCGACTGAATTTCATCGTTCATGGTCACCAGTACGCCTTTGCCGCGTGCCTCTTTGCTGCTGGCCACGGCCACTGCGTTGTACAGATTCAGCATGCCATCGGCCGACATAGCGGTGCCTGGGCGCATGGAGCCGACAACGATGATTGGCTTGTCGGTTTTTTCCACCAGGTTCAGGAAGTAGGCGGTTTCTTCCAGGGTGTCGGTGCCGTGGGTGATGACGATGCCGTCGACGTCCTTGCTGTCGGCCAGCTCAGCCACGCGACGACCCAGTTGCAGCAGGTTGTCGTTGGTGATGCTTTCGGACGCGATCTGCATGACCTGTTCGCCACGAACGTTAGCCAGCTGGCTGAGTTCCGGAACCCCGGCGATCAATTGTTCGATGCCGACTTTTGCCGCTTGATAGGTCGCGCTGTTAGCGGCGCTGGCGCCCGCGCCGGCAATGGTGCCGCCGGTGGCCAGAATCACCACGTTCGCCAGTTTCTGTTGGGTTTCGACTTCTTTTGCCTGAAGGGCAGTAGGCAGGAGTAGCAAGAGGGCCAAAGCGCCCGGAACGAAGGTCTTGAAAGCAGATGTCATTATTTTTCTCTCTAGTAGTGAGACGGTGCTGATGCAGGTTCATCTAGATGCGCCCCAAGCGGATCTGAACGCTTGGGGTGAATGAGATGAGCAGGATCTGTACCAGTCGTACTTTGAATGAGGAAAACTTTTAACTTGATGATTTGTATCAGTATTTATTTTAGTCGCCAGAATGGTTACACAGTCTGTTGTCCGGGTTTCCGAACGCGTTGAGCGTTTGTGTTCGGCTCTCCGAAAAGTACTACGACCTCTGTAGAGCAAATCGCCTTGCAAGATTGCGAATCAGTGCTAATGAAACCCGCGCTTCGGTCGATGTTCCTTTAAAGGATCTTTCTACTCAGGAGTTCACATGTCGTTATCCATTGGTATCCCAAACGCCGCAGGCGTCACCATCGGCGGCAAGTCCGCCGCTACGATTCAAGCGTTGAGCGATCAGACGGTCGATGCCGCGAATCAAGCGTTGGGTACGAAGGAAGGTGAGGGCAACCAAGTCAAGACTGGCCCTTTGGGGTTGGATAAAAGCGCGGGCGCGCAGACCGAAACCCCAGACGAGAGCAGCCAGAGTGTGGCGGTGAAAGTCCTGCTCAAACGCATGCAAGAGCTACAACAGCAACTGCGCGAGCAACAGCAACAATTAGCCGCAGCTCAGGCGGCGTCTTATCCGACACCGGAAGCCAAGGCCACTGTGGTCATGGCAGTTCAAGGGCAGATTGCCGACACCAATGGTGCGTTGCTGGAAGTGTCCGCGGCCCTGGTCAAGGAAATGGCCAAGGGTTCCAGCACCGGAACGGTGGTCAACACCACGGCATGACTTGAATGCCCGGCTTTTGCCAGTCAGTTCAAATAAATGGTCGTTTCTGGTCGTTGACAAATGTCGGCAGGGTTCGCATAGTTCGGTCTACGCAAACGTTTGCGCGATGCTCCCGGTGGTTATCCATCAGTGAGCGCAATGAAGCCTGCGCCAGCGCAAGCGTTGCTCACAATAATCATAAGATCGGAGTGAACCCATGAAGCTGCCATTCGCTGGACGTCTTCTCGCTGTCGCTATGCTGGCTGCCGCATCCGTCGCGTTACCTGTCTCTTCGGCCTTCGCCGAGACGCCTGAAAAACCCAAAGTCGCGCTGGTCATGAAATCCCTGGCCAATGAATTCTTCCTGACCATGGAAGACGGCGCCAAGGCCTATCAGAAAGACCACTCCGGCGATTTCGAGCTGATCTCCAACGGCATCAAAGATGAAACCGACACGGCTGGCCAGACACGCATCGTCGAGCAAATGATTCTGGCCAAGGTCAATGCGCTGGTCATCGCGCCGGCTGACTCCAAGGCCATGGTTCCAGTGATCAAGAAAGCCATCGATGCCGGTATCACCGTGATCAACATCGACAACCAGCTGGACCCGGCTGTGGTCAAAAGCAAAAACATCACCGTACCGTTCGTAGGCCCGGATAACCGCAAAGGCGCGCGTCTGGTGGGCGAGTACCTGGCCAAGCAACTGAAGGCCGGAGACGAAGTCGGCATCATCGAAGGCGTTTCAACCACCACCAACGCACAGCAAAGAACCGCAGGCTTCAAGGATGCGATGGAAGCGGCGCAGATCAAGGTCGTCTCTTTGCAGTCCGGTGACTGGGAAATCGACAAAGGCAACAAGGTTGCTGCCTCGATCCTCAGCGAATACCCGCAAGTCAAAGCCCTGCTGGCCGGCAACGACAGCATGGCCGTCGGCGCAGTATCCGCCGTGCGCGCAGCGGGCAAGGCCGGCAAGGTGCAAGTGGTCGGTTACGACAACATCAACGCCATCAAGCCAATGCTCAAGGATGGTCGCGTTCTGGCCACCGCTGACCAGTTTGCAGCCAGGCAAGCCGTGTTTGGCATCGAGACTGCGCTGAAGATCATCAAAGGTGAGAAAGTCGACAGCGGCACCAATGGCGTGATCGAAACTCCGGTAGAGCTGGTCACCCAGTAGTCCTTCTGGCGACACAACGGTGCTCGCCCGTCGGGGCGAGCGCATGGAGAGTTTTTATGTCAGTTTCCGCCCCGAACGCTGTCCTCTCGGTCAGCGGTATCGGTAAGACCTACGCCCAACCGGTCCTGACCGGCATCGACCTGACGCTGATGCGCGGTGAAGTGCTGGCGCTGACCGGCGAAAACGGCGCGGGAAAAAGCACGCTGTCGAAGATCATCGGCGGGCTGGTCACACCGACCACCGGCCACATGCAATTCCAGGGGCAGGATTACCGCCCCGCAAGCCGCACTCAGGCCGAAGACCTCGGCATCCGCATGGTGATGCAAGAGCTCAATCTGTTGCCGACCCTGTCGGTGGCGGAAAACCTTTTTCTCGACAACCTGCCCAGCAAGGGCGGCTGGATCAGTCGCAGGCAATTGCGCAAGGCAGCGATCGAAGCCATGGCCCAGGTCGGCCTCGACGCGATTGACCCGGACACGCTGGTGGGCGAATTGGGCATCGGTCACCAGCAAATGGTGGAGATCGCCCGCAACCTGATTGGCGATTGCCACGTGCTGATCCTCGACGAACCGACCGCGATGTTGACGAACCGTGAAGTCGAGATGCTGTTCGAGCAGATCACTCGTCTGCAAGCTCGCGGCGTGTCGATCATCTATATCTCGCACCGTCTCGAAGAACTGGCGCGGGTCGCCCAGCGTATTGCGGTACTGCGCGATGGCAACCTGGTTTGCGTCGAGCCGATGGCCAATTACAGCAGCGAGCAACTGGTGACGCTGATGGTCGGTCGTGAACTCGGCGAACACATCGACATGGGCCCGCGCAAGATCGGCGCTCCAGCCTTGACGGTCAAAGGGCTGACCCGTTCCGACAAGGTTCGCGACGTGTCGTTCGAAGTGCGCGCTGGCGAGATTTACGGGGTTTCCGGTTTGATCGGGGCAGGGCGCACCGAGTTGCTGCGCTTGATCTTCGGTGCTGATACAGCGGACAGCGGCACGGTTGCACTCGGTTCGCCAGCACAGGTCGTTAGTATTCGTTCGCCGGCTGACGCGGTCGGTCATGGCATCGCCCTGATCACTGAAGACCGCAAGGGCGAAGGCTTGCTGCTGACCCAATCGATCAGCGCGAATATTGCCTTGGGCAATATGCCGGTAATTTCCAGCGGTGGCATCGTCAACAATGGTGACGAGATGGCGTTGGCCCAGCGTCAGATCGACGCCATGCGCATCCGCAGCTCCAGCCCGACGCAACTTGTGTCGGAACTGTCCGGCGGCAACCAGCAGAAAGTCGTGATCGGCCGGTGGCTTGAGCGTGATTGCTCGGTAATGCTGTTCGACGAGCCAACGCGTGGCATCGACGTCGGCGCCAAGTTTGACATTTATGCCTTGCTCGGTGAGCTGACCCGTCAAGGCAAAGCGCTCGTGGTGGTGTCCAGCGACCTGCGTGAACTGATGTTGATCTGCGACCGCATCGGCGTGCTCTCGGCGGGACGTCTGATTGACACCTTTGAGCGTGACAGCTGGACCCAGGATGATTTGCTTGCCGCCGCGTTCGCCGGCTACCAAAAACGTGATGCGTTGCTCAACGAAGCAGCGCCTAGGGATCTCGCATGAATACTGCAGTGACTGCCGGCAAACGTAGTGGCAACTTTTACGGCCTCGGTACCTATCTGGGACTGGCCGGTGCCTTGCTGGCAATGGTTGCGCTGTTCTCGGTTCTAAGTAGCCATTTCCTGTCCTATGACACCTTCAGCACCCTGGCCAACCAGATTCCGGACTTGATGGTGCTGGCGGTCGGCATGACGTTCGTGTTGATCATCGGCGGTATCGACCTGTCGGTGGGCTCGGTGCTCGCGCTCGCGGCGTCAACGGTCAGCGTGGCAATTCTCGGTTGGGGCTGGAGCGTGTTGCCTGCGGCGCTGCTCGGAATGGCGGCGGCAGCACTGGCCGGGACCATCACGGGTTCGATTACTGTGGCGTGGCGGATTCCGTCGTTCATCGTGTCCCTCGGCGTGCTGGAAATGGCCCGCGGTGTGGCGTATCAGATGACCGGATCGCGCACGGCCTACATCGGTGATGCCTTCGCCTGGTTGTCCAACCCGATCGCCTTCGGCATCTCGCCGTCGTTCATCATTGCCTTGCTGATCATCTTCATTGCCCAGGCCGTGCTGACGCGTACCGTGTTCGGTCGTTACCTGATCGGCATCGGCACCAACGAAGAGGCGGTGCGTCTGGCAGGGATCAATCCGAAGCCCTACAAGATCCTGGTATTCAGTCTGATGGGGCTGCTGGCCGGTATTGCTGCGCTGTTCCAGATTTCCCGTCTGGAAGCGGCGGATCCGAATGCCGGCTCCGGGCTGGAGCTGCAAGTGATCGCCGCGGTCGTGATCGGCGGCACCAGTTTGATGGGTGGCCGAGGTTCGGTCATCAGTACGTTCTTCGGGGTTCTGATTATTTCCGTATTGGCGGCCGGTCTCGCGCAGATCGGCGCAACTGAACCCACCAAACGCATCATCACCGGCGCGGTGATCGTGGTGGCGGTGGTGCTTGATACTTATCGCAGTCAGCGCGCAAGCCGGCGGACCTGAGTCATGGCAACGATCAAGGATGTGGCAGCGCTCGCGGGAATTTCCTACACCACGGTTTCCCACGTAGTGAACAAGACCCGGCCGGTGAGCGAAGAGGTGCGGGTCAAGGTTGAGGCAGCAATCAAAACTCTCGACTACGTGCCCAGTGCCGTGGCCCGGTCTCTCAAAGCCAAAACCACGGCGACCATCGGTCTGCTGGTGCCCAACAGCCTCAACCCGTACTTCGCCGAACTGGCGCGCGGCATCGAGGATTACTGCGAGCGTAATGGCTACTGCGTGATTCTCTGTAACTCCGATGACAACCCGGACAAGCAACGCAGCTACCTGCGCGTACTGCTGGAAAAACGCATCGACGGGCTGATCGTCGCTTCGGCTGGAGGTGACGCGGGGCTGGCGGAGGGCCTTGCAGGCGTGCGTACGCCTATGGTGATCGTCGACCGTGGACTGGAAGGTGTGAATGCCGACATGGTGCGGATCGATCACGAATACGGCGCCTATCTGGCGACCCGCCACCTTCTGGAATTGGGGCACCGGGACATTGCCACTATTGGCGGCCCGGCGAGTACCAGCGTGGCTCAGATGCGCCTGGCCGGTTATTGCCGTGCCCTGAAAGAGGCAGGTGTCGAAGTATCCCGCGAGCGCATGCTGGAAAGCGACTTCACCAGCACCGGCGGTTACAGCGCCGCCGCGATGCTGCTGGAAAAGAACCCGCCGAGCGCGATCTTCGCTGGTAACGACATGATTGGCATCGGTGTGCTGCGAGCGGCGGCCGAGCGCAATATTCGCGTGCCGACGGAGCTGTCGGTGATCGGCTTCGACGATATTCAGATGAGCCGCTATGTGTACCCGGCGCTGACCACCGTGGGGCAGTCAATCCTGCAACTTGGCGAGATGGCGGCCGAAGTGCTTTTAAGAAGAATCGCCACGCCGGATATGGCCACCGATCAACGGATCGTGACGCCCAGTATTGTCCTGCGGGAGTCGACTGCGCCGCTGGCCGGCGTGTTCGCCCAGTTCCGTTGAAATAGAAAGCCGCTAAATCAAAAGCACCGCTGAAACAGAATTGATGAGTAGTGACGTATGCCCGCAAAAGTAGTGGTTATAGGCAGCCTGAACATGGACCTGGTCACCCGGGCGCCACGGTTGCCCCGTGGCGGTGAAACGCTGATCGGCGAGTCGTTTGCCACGGTTTCCGGTGGCAAGGGCGCGAATCAGGCGGTCGCAGCGGCGAGGCTGGGCGCGCAGGTGTCGATGGTCGGTTGCGTGGGCAGCGATGCCTACGGCGAAGAGCTGCGTGGGGCGCTGTTGGCCGAGCAGATCGATTGCCAGGCAGTCAACATCGTCGACGATTCCAGCGGCGTAGCGTTGATCGTGGTCGATGACAACAGCCAGAACGCAATCGTGATCGTTGCCGGTGCCAACGGAGCGCTGACTCCAGAGGTGATTGATCGATTCGACCCCGTATTGCGGGCGGCGGACGTGATCATCTGTCAGCTGGAAATCCCGGATGCCACTGTCGGTCATGCGCTCAAACGCGGCCGTGAGTTGGGTAAGACCGTGATCCTCAACCCGGCGCCGGCCAGCCGCCCACTGCCGGCGGACTGGTACGCGTCCATCGATTATCTGATTCCCAACGAAAGCGAGGCCTCGGCGCTGAGTGGTTTGCCAGTGGATTCTCTGGCATCTGCCGAAACCGCTGCATCCCGGTTGATCTCCTTGGGCGCCGGCAAGGTCATCATCACCCTCGGTGCTCAAGGTTCGCTGTTTGCCAACGGCAAAGGCTTCGAGCACTTCCCGGCGCCGAAGGTGAAATCTGTCGATACCACGGCGGCTGGCGACACCTTCGTTGGTGGTTTCGCCGCTGCACTGGCGGCCGGCAAAAGCGAGGCCGAAGCGATCCGTTTCGGCCAGGTCGCCGCGGCGCTGTCGGTGACCCGTGCTGGCGCGCAACCTTCGATTCCCACCTTGTCCGACGTACAGGCCTTTAAAGCACCATGAAAAAGACACCTTTGCTCAACGTCGCGTTGTCGCGGCTGATCGCATCCCTGGGCCATGGCGACAAGGTGGTGATCGGCGACGCAGGTCTACCGGTGCCACCAGGCGTTGAACTGATCGACCTGGCCCTGACCCACGGTATCCCGGATTTCGTCAGCACGTTGAAGGTTGTGCTCAGCGAAATGCAGGTCGAAAGCCATGTATTGGCCCAGGAGATTCTGGACAAAAAGCCTTCGGCATTGGCGACGCTCGATGAGCTGAATGCCGAAGGTGCGCTGGGTCGGCGTGAGCTGCTCAGTCATGACCAATTCAAAGTCCTCAGCCGACAGGCACGGGCGATTGTTCGTACAGGTGAATGTCAGCCGTACTGCAACATCGTGCTGGTGGCAGGGGTTACGTTCTAACTCGCTGTTGTCTTTCTGTTATCCCACGCACAAGGAGTGCGCTATGCACCGCTATGCTCAGAAACTGCACCACCTGCTCCGGAGTCTGCTGCTCTTGTCCCTGATTACCGCAACAAGCGCCCAGGCGGCGGAAAAGATCGACTTGATCATCGACACCGACCCGGGTGCCGATGACGTGGTTGCCTTGCTGTTTGCTCTGGCATCGCCGCAAGAGCTGAACATTCGTGCGTTGACCACCGTCGCCGGCAATGTGCGTCTGGACAAGACTTCGCGTAATGCGCGGCTGGCCCGCGAGTGGGCAGGTCGCGAGGAGGTGCCGGTCTACGCGGGCGCACCGAAGCCGCTGATGCGTACGCCGATCTATGCCGAGAACATCCATGGCAAGGAAGGACTGTCGGGTGTCACCGTTCATGAGCCGAAGAAAGGCCTGGCCCAGGGCAATGCGGTCAATTACCTGATCGATACCTTGAAAGCCGCCAAACCCCATAGCATTACCATCGCCATGCTCGGTCCACAGACCAACCTGGCCCTGGCGCTGATCCAGGAACCTGAGATCGTTCAGGGCATCAAGGAGGTGGTGATCATGGGCGGTGCACACTTCAATGGCGGCAACATCACCCCAGTGGCTGAGTTCAACCTGTTCGCCGATCCGCAGGCTGCGGAAGTGGTATTGAAAAGCGGCGTGAAGCTGACCTACCTGCCGCTCGACGTGACCCACAAGATCCTAACCAGTGAAGCGCGTCTTAAGCAGATTGCCGCGATCAACAACAATGCCAGCAAGCTGGTGGGCGATATTCTCAATGAATACGTCAAAGGCGACATGGAACACTACGGCATCCCGGGTGGCCCGGTGCATGACGCGACGGTCATCGCCTACCTGCTCAAGCCTGAGTTGTTCACCGGTCGCTCGGTAAATGTGGTGGTTGATAGTCGCGAAGGCCCGACGTTCGGCCAAACCATCGTCGACTGGTATGACGGCCTGAAAGCGCCGAAGAACGCTTTCTGGGTAGAAAGCGGCGACGCCCAGGGCTTCTTTGACCTGCTGACCGAGCGTCTGGCTCTTCTGAAGTAAGCCATAGACCCGCAGGTGCCAGCCTGCGGGTTTTACTTTCACTCGCTATCTATCAGGCCCATATAGTCGGTGGGGTACTTCTCGAATATCTGTGCGATGAATGTCTGGGCGGCTTGCGTCCCCAGTTCCTTGACCAATAGATCGATACCAATGATTGCCAACTCTTCCGGGCTGCCCGGGCTGTAAGAGCTGTGGCCCTGTGGCCACTTGGCTTTGATGTCGGCGTCGATACTTACGGTGGTCATGATGGCGCTCGTGAAGTCGGGAAAGTCTGAGTGTCGAGTTAACCATTTTGCGCGGCTTTTGGCACTCCGACTTAGGCATGAGGGGAGGGCTATGCGACACTTGGTCTTTGACGAATTTTCAAGGACTGTGCTGTGCAGATCGATTTGAACACTCCTGACGGCTTGACCCTTGAGGCGGTACGTCAGCTGCTGGCCTCTGCCAGCGACGATGAGCACACTCAATTGCGAGTCACCAAGGGCGGCATCGCCTACATTTCGTCAGGTGTTGTGGGCGGCACTGATATCAGCGGGCTGTTGTTTCGTCTGGAGACGTGGGCCAAGGGTTCCGGTTATGTAGGATTGGTCGCGGCCAGTGACGAGGTCTGGGTCATGCAGATTTTCAATGCGCTGAAAGAGAACTGGCCGAATCCGCCGTTCGACTACATTGACGTCTATTGAACGCTGTTCATATTCAGTCACGATTGAGTGGTAAACGGCAGGGCGATGCTCAGGCAAACTCGCCGCGTGTCCGAATAGAAGGCAGGGTGCTAGTACTCCCTGTGAAACCAAACGCCAGATTGGCGGTCGCACGATCTCAGCTTAACTATTGAAAAAAGGAGGCTTCATGCCTTGGAAGCTCGCGTCATTGGGTACTTTGTTGGCCGTTGCCATGCTGGCCGGTTGCAGCACTACCTCCACCGAGTCGACAACAGATCCTGTCACGACGACTGACACGGGTCACAGCCGTTGTGAGGCAAAGGCTGCCGAATTCACCATTGGCAAAAAGGTTTCGCCTGAACTGCTGGAGCAGGCGCGTACTCGCGCAGGCGCGCAGAATGCACGGTTCCTCTTGCCCTCCGACATGGTGACCCTGGAGTACCGCTCCGATCGCCTGAATCTGAATACCGATGCCAATCGGGTCGTCACCCGCGTCAACTGCGGCTGATCGCTTCGGGCTTTTGTTTCGCCCATAAAAAACCCCGTCACGTGGACGGGGTTTTTTTAGTGCGGCTGAAAATTACTCAGCGCGGACTTGTGCAGCTTGCATACCCTTTTGGCCTTTCTCAGCCACGAAGGAAACGGTCTGGCCTTCTTTCAGGCTTTTGAAACCGTCGCTTTCGATAGCTTTGAAGTGTACGAACAGGTCGTCACCGCCACCTTGAGGAGTGATGAAGCCGAAGCCTTTTTCATCGTTGAACCATTTAACGGTGCCGGTTTGGCGATTAGACATGGTGTATCTCCAAGAAACATATATTTTCAGTAGTGCTGTGCTGCTCAGGCCAACTGGGCACACCGGGGTATCATAGTCGAAATGTTCGCTTTGGGAGCCCCCCGGACGTGCTGTTTGCCCTGCAGTCGCGTTCTGTTTGCTGCTTTGTTTGGCTGCAAGCCCCGTTTTAAAAGGCTTTCAGCCAAAAGTAAAGACAATAAAAAAACCTGTAAAACCTGCATAAATTGTACGAAAAAGCGGTTTTCAGAGGCTTTTTACTGTCGTTGCAGGCGAAAAAAGCGCTCTGTTGGGCTTATTTTTTCGCTTTGTTATCGGCTTTGCACGACGAGATTTGGGTCAGTGCTTTTTGTTTCAGAGCATCACTGGCGGTGTTGTCCATCAGGGACTGGATGTCTTTGGCAGGGTACGATTTGATGGCATCGGCGCCGCAAGCGCAGTGAGCCTTCGCTGCTGCAGCACCGATCTGCGGAGTGGCCGCTTCTGTGCACTGAGCCATATATTTCTCGCGTTCGCCCTTCGGCCAATCGGCATGGGCGGCCAGTGGCAGCAGCAAAACGATGGGGGCGACTACTGCGAATAAACGTTTCAGATGCATGCTGGGATGCTCCTTGTGGGTCAATGTCTTGTTATCTGAGGGGTAAAGCAGGGTTCTAGTTCAGCACTCTGGCATAAAATTGCCCGATTTGCCCCAAGACAAAGCCTCGGTGCATCGACGACCGTTCATCTGTGCTAGCATGCCTGGCTCGGGCGTTTGCAGGCTCCGGATGACCTTCAGTCCCGGTAGCGGTAAATGTGCGAATAACCCTGATTTGAATCCCAGTCACTCTGGTTCGGTTTTCCGGTTGGCCGCAAGGCTCCTGCCGCTGTAAGGCAGGCGTTCGTCATTGAATGGCCTGGATCGGATCTTGTACTGGCTCATCCCAACCCACGTGACCTTTGGTAGGGGTCACCACTAGGAGAGGAGGCGCCATGCCAACTATTACTCTTCCCGACGGCAGTCAACGTTCATTCGATCACCCGGTATCCGTAGCCGAGGTCGCCGCATCCATTGGTGCAGGTCTGGCCAAAGCCACCGTGGCCGGCAAGGTCGATGGCAAGCTGGTCGACGCCAGCGACATCATCGGCAGCGACGCTACGCTGCAAATCATTACGCCAAAGGATGAAGAGGGGCTGGAGATCATTCGCCACTCTTGCGCCCACCTGGTTGGCCATGCGGTCAAGCAGCTTTACCCGACGGCCAAGATGGTCATCGGTCCGGTCATCGACGAAGGCTTCTATTACGACATCGCCTTCGAACGTCCTTTCACTCCGGACGACCTGGCCGCCATCGAACAGCGCATGCAGCAGCTGATCGAAAAAGATTACGACGTGATCAAGAAAGTCACTCCGCGCGCCGAAGTGATCGAAGTGTTCAAGGCCCGCGGCGAAGACTACAAACTGCGCCTGGTCGAAGACATGCCGAACGAGCAGGCCATGGGCCTGTACTATCACGAAGAATACGTCGACATGTGCCGCGGTCCGCACGTGCCGAACACGCGCTTCCTGAAATCCTTCAAGCTGACCAAGTTGTCCGGCGCCTACTGGCGTGGCGATGCCAAGAACGAGCAATTGCAGCGCGTTTACGGCACGGCGTGGGCAGACAAAAAGCAGCTGGCAGCTTACATCCAGCGCATCGAAGAAGCCGAGAAGCGCGATCACCGCAAGATCGGCAAGCGTCTGGGCCTGTTCCACACCCAGGAAGAGTCGCCGGGCATGGTGTTCTGGCACCCGAACGGCTGGACTCTGTACCAGGTGCTCGAGCAATACATGCGCAAGGTTCAGCGCGACAACGGTTACCTGGAAATCAAAACTCCGCAGGTCGTTGACCGCAGCCTGTGGGAGAAGTCCGGGCATTGGGCCAACTACGCCGACAACATGTTCACCACGCAGTCGGAAAATCGCGACTACGCCATCAAGCCGATGAACTGCCCTTGCCACGTGCAAGTGTTCAACCAAGGCCTGAAAAGCTACCGTGAGTTGCCAATGCGTTTGGCCGAATTCGGTGCTTGCCATCGTAATGAGCCATCGGGTGCTCTGCACGGCATCATGCGTGTGCGTGCGTTCACTCAGGACGACGCCCACATCTTCTGCACTGAAGAGCAGATGCAGGCCGAATCCGCTGCGTTCATCAAGCTGACCATGGACGTCTATGCCGACTTCGGCTTCAAAGACGTCGAGATGAAGCTGTCCACTCGTCCGGAAAAACGCGTCGGTTCCGACGAACTGTGGGATCGCGCCGAAGCGGCCCTGGCTGCAGCCCTTGATAGTGCTGGCCTGCCGTACGATCTGCAGCCGGGCGAGGGTGCGTTCTACGGTCCGAAGATCGAGTTCTCGCTGAAAGATTGCCTTGGCCGCGTCTGGCAGTGTGGTACCCTTCAGCTCGATTTTAACCTGCCTGTCCGTCTGGGAGCCGAATACGTCTCTGAAGACAACAGTCGCAAGCACCCGGTGATGTTGCACCGGGCGATCCTTGGCTCCTTCGAACGTTTCGTCGGAATCCTGATCGAGCACTACGAGGGTGCATTCCCCGCGTGGCTGGCTCCGACCCAGGCAGTGATCATGAATATCACTGATAAACAGGCTGATTTCGCCGCTGAGGTTGAAAAAACTCTCAACGAAAGCGGATTTCGTGCCAAGTCTGACTTGAGAAATGAAAAGATCGGCTTTAAAATCCGCGAGCATACTTTGCTCAAGGTTCCTTATCTCTTGGTTATCGGAGATCGGGAAGTCGAGATGCAGACTGTCGCTGTGCGTACTCGTGAAGGTGCTGACCTGGGCTCGATGCCCGTCGCCCAGTTCGCCGAGTTCCTCGCTCAAGCGGTTTCCCGGCGTGGTCGCCCAGATTCGGAGTAATTACTATTAAGCGTGAAATGAGACAAGATAAACGAGCTGCACCGAAGGCCCCGATCAACGAGAATATCTCGGCACGCGAGGTTCGGTTAATTGGGGCTGAAGGTGAACAGCTTGGGATTGTGTCAATTGAAGACGCGCTTCTTAAGGCTGAAGAGGCCAAACTGGATCTGGTGGAAATTTCCGCCGATGCAGTACCCCCTGTTTGCAAACTGATGGACTACGGCAAATCGATCTTCGAAAAGAAGAAGCAGGTTGCCGCGGCCAAGAAAAACCAGAAGCAGATTCAGGTTAAAGAAATCAAGTTTCGTCCAGGGACGGAGGAAGGGGATTACCAGGTAAAACTGCGCAACCTGGTACGTTTCCTGAGTGATGGGGACAGGGCCAAGGTATCCTTGCGATTCCGCGGCCGTGAGATGGCCCACCAGGAGCTGGGGATGGAACTCCTCAAGCGAGTTGAAGGTGACTTGCTCGAGTACGGTTCGGTCGAACAGCATCCTAAGATGGAAGGACGCCAGCTGATCATGGTCATCGCCCCGAAAAAGAAGAAATAATCAATAGGGCACGGCAGGCCTTCTGATTATGTTTATCAACTGAATGCGGAGTATCCGAACATGCCAAAAATGAAAACTAAAAGTGGTGCTGCTAAGCGGTTTCTGAAAACTGCTAACGGTATCAAGCACAAGCACGCTTTCAAGAGCCACATCCTGACTAAAATGTCGACCAAGCGTAAGCGTCAACTGCGCGGTAGCAGCTTGCTGGCACCGTGTGACGTGGCAAAAGTCGAGCGCATGCTGCGCCTTCGTTAATTTAGTCAAGAATAGAGGAAGTAACTCATGGCTCGTGTAAAGCGTGGCGTCATTGCCCGTAAACGTCACAAAAAAATTCTGAAACTTGCTAAAGGCTACTACGGTGCTCGCTCGCGCGTATTCCGTGTTGCCAAGCAAGCGGTAATCAAGGCAGGCCAATACGCCTACCGTGACCGTCGTCAGAAAAAACGTCAGTTCCGCGCTCTGTGGATCGCTCGTATCAACGCTGGTGCACGTATCAACGGTCTGTCCTACAGCCGTTTCATCGCCGGCCTGAAAAAAGCGTCCATCGAGATCGACCGTAAGGTTCTGGCTGATCTGGCAGTGAACGAAAAAGCGGCGTTTGCTGCGATTGTCGAGAAAGCTAAAGCCACCTTGGCTTAAGTACCCCCGACAGTCACCCGGCCTCACCTCTGTGGGGTCAGGTGTTAAACGTCATAAATAGGGGAAGAGCCTTCAAGCTCTTCCCCTATTTTGTATCTGGAGTCTGTACATGGAAAACCTGGATGCGCTCGTCTCTCAAGCTCTAGAGGCTGTGCAAAGCGCTGAAGATATCAATGCCCTGGAACAAATCCGGGTTCACTACCTTGGCAAAAAGGGTGAATTGACTCAGGTGATGAAGACCCTGGGGAATTTGCCGGCAGAAGAGCGTCCGCAAGTGGGCGCCCTGATCAACGTTGCCAAGGAGCGTGTCACAGAGGTTCTCAATGCGCGCAAGGCACTGTTTGAAGAGGCCGACCTGGCCGCCAAACTGTCCGCCGAGTCCATTGACGTGACCCTGCCTGGCCGTGGCCAGACCTCGGGTGGTCTGCATCCGGTTACTCGCACTCTGGAACGTATCGAACAGTTCTTCACTCACATCGGCTACGGCATTGCCGAAGGCCCTGAGGTCGAAGACGACTATCACAACTTCGAAGCACTCAACATCCCAGGCCATCACCCGGCCCGGTCGATGCATGACACCTTCTATTTCAATGCCAACATGTTGCTGCGCACCCATACCTCGCCGGTACAGGTCCGCACCATGGAATCGAAACAGCCGCCGATCCGCATCGTCTGCCCCGGCCGTGTGTACCGTAGCGACTCCGATATCACCCATTCCCCGATGTTCCACCAGGTCGAAGGCCTGCTGGTCGACCGTGATATCAACTTCGCCGACCTGAAAGGCACCATCGAAGAGTTCCTGCGCGTGTTCTTCGAAAAAGAACTGGCCGTGCGTTTCCGCCCTTCGTATTTCCCGTTCACCGAGCCGTCCGCTGAAGTCGACATGGAATGCGTGATGTGCAGCGGTAAAGGCTGCCGTGTCTGCAAGCAGACTGGCTGGCTGGAAGTGATGGGCTGCGGCATGGTTCACCCGAATGTGCTGCGCATGTCCGGGATCGACCCGGAAGAGTTTTCGGGCTTTGCCTTCGGCATGGGTGTTGAACGTCTGGCCATGCTGCGTTACGGCGTGAACGACTTGCGTCTGTTCTTCGACAACGACTTGCGGTTCCTCGCGCAATTTCGCTAGTCGTAACGAATTCTTAGGAGAGCAGGATGAAATTCAGTGAACAGTGGCTGCGTGGCTGGGTAAGCCCGCAGGTAAGTCGTGACGAGCTGGTTGCTCGTCTGTCGATGGCCGGTCTTGAGGTCGATAGCGTTACGCTGGCCGCCGGCGAATTCACCGGTGTGGTGGTGGGCGAGGTGCTGAGCACCGAACAGCACCCGGACGCTGACAAGTTGCGCGTTTGCCAGGTCAGCAATGGCTCGGAGACCTTCCAGGTCGTTTGCGGTGCGCCTAACGTGCGCCCGGGTCTGAAGATCCCGTTCGCCATGATCGGTGCCGAACTACCAGGCGATTTCAAGATTAAGAAAGCCAAACTGCGCGGCGTTGAGTCCAACGGCATGCTGTGCTCGCAAGCCGAGCTGCAAGTCGGCGAAGGCAACGATGGCCTGATGGAATTGCCAGCCGATGCGCCGGTCGGTCAGGACATTCGTGAGTACCTGAGCCTGGACGATGCCAGCATCGAGGTCGACCTGACCCCGAACCGCGGCGACTGCCTGTCCCTGGCCGGCCTGGCCCGTGAAGTCGGCGCGCTGTATGCCGCTGAAGTCACCCGTCCGGTGGTTGCTGTCGTTCCAGCTGTACACGATGAAGTGCGTTCGATCGAAGTGCTGGCACCAGCCGCTTGCCCGCGTTACCTGGGTCGTGTGATCCGTAACGTTGACCTTTCCAGGCCGACGCCGCTGTGGATGGTCGAGCGCTTGCGTCGTGGCGACGTGCGCAGCATCGACGCTGCCGTCGATATCACCAACTACGTGATGCTGGAGCTGGGTCAACCGCTGCACGCGTTCGATCTCGCCGAAATCAATGGCGGCATCCGCGTACGCATGGCCGAAGAAGGCGAGAAGCTGGTTCTGCTCGACGGTCAGGAAGTCAGCCTGCGTAGCGATACGCTGGTGATCGCCGACCACACCCGCGCCCTGGCCATCGCCGGCGTCATGGGTGGCGAGCACAGTGGCGTCAACACCGCGACCACTCGTGATATTTTCCTGGAAAGCGCGTTTTTCGATCAGATTGCCGTCGCCGGCAAGGCTCGTTCCTACGGCCTGCACACCGACGCTTCGCACCGCTACGAGCGTGGCGTGGACTGGCAATTGTCCCGTGAAGCCATGGAGCGTGCCACTGGCCTGCTGCTGGAAATCACTGGCGGCGAAGCTGGCCCGATTATCGAAACCGTCAACGAGCAGCACCTGCCGTCGATTGCGCCGGTTACTCTGCGTGCGCAACGCATCACTCAGATGCTGGGTATGGAAATGGATTCGACCGACGTCGAGCAACTGCTCAGCGGCTTGGGTCTGAAGATTTCTGCCGATGGGGCAGAGCAGTGGCGCGTTGAAGTTCCAAGCCATCGCTTTGACATCAGCCTGGAAGTCGATCTGATCGAAGAACTGGCTCGTCTGTATGGTTACAACCGTCTGCCGGTTCGCTACCCGCAAGCTCGTCTGGCGCCGCAGGCCAAGGCTGAAGCTCGTAGCGATCTGCCTGAGCTGCGTCGCCTGCTGGTGGCTCGTGGTTACCAGGAAGCGATCACCTACAGCTTCATCGATCCGAAACAATTCGAGTTGTTTAATCCGGGGGTCGAACCGCTGCTGCTGGCCAACCCGATCTCGAACGACATGGCGGCCATGCGCTCGTCCTTGTGGCCGGGTCTGGTGAAGGCGCTCCAGCACAACCTGAACCGTCAACAGGATCGCGTTCGTTTGTTCGAAAGCGGCCTGCGTTTTGTCGGTCAGCTGGAAGATCTGAAGCAAGAGCCGATGCTGGCGGGTGTTGTTTGCGGTAGCCGCCTGCCGGAAGGCTGGGCGCAAGGTCGCGATGTCGTGGACTTCTTCGACGCCAAAGCCGACGTAGAAGCGGTGCTCGGCTTTGCCGGTGCACTGGATTCGTTCACTTTCGTACCGGGCAAACACCCTGCGTTGCACCCGGGTCAAACCGCACGCATCGAACGTGAAGGTCGCTTGGTCGGTTTCGTCGGCGCTATTCACCCTGAATTGTCGAAAACCCTCGGTCTCGACCGTCCGGTCTTCGTTTTCGAGCTGGTTCTGGCCGAAGTGGCATTGGGTAAAATGCCTAAATTCCAGGAGTTATCGCGTTTTCCTGAAGTGCGTCGTGACCTGGCACTGATTGCGGCCAAGGACGTCGCGGCCAGTGCTGTACTGGACGTAATCCGTGAAAATGCAGGCGAATGGCTGACAGACCTCAGGCTATTTGACGTGTATCAGGGTAAAGGCATTGATCCTGATAGAAAAAGCCTTGCAGTCGGCTTGACCTGGCAGCATCCATCGCGCACTCTTAATGACGATGAGGTGAATACCACGACGCAAAACATCCTCACCTCGCTCGAACAAAGGTTGAACGCCACGTTAAGGAAGTGACGTATGGGGGCTCTGACGAAAGCTGAGATGGCGGAACGTCTGTATGAAGAGCTGGGCCTGAATAAACGGGAAGCCAAGGAATTGGTCGAACTGTTTTTTGAAGAAATCAGGCACGCTCTTGAAGACAACGAACAAGTCAAATTGTCCGGTTTCGGCAATTTCGACCTTCGGGACAAACGCCAGCGGCCTGGCCGCAATCCGAAAACGGGTGAAGAAATCCCGATCACGGCTCGCCGTGTGGTCACCTTTCGTCCAGGGCAGAAGTTGAAGGCCCGAGTTGAGGCTTATGCTGGAACCAAGTCATAACGACGAACTACCCGTCATCCCAGGCAAACGCTACTTCACCATTGGTGAAGTCAGCGAGCTGTGTGCGGTAAAACCGCACGTGCTGCGTTACTGGGAGCAGGAGTTTCCTCAACTCAATCCCGTCAAACGCCGCGGAAACCGCCGGTATTATCAGCGACAAGACGTACTGATGATCCGGCAGATCCGCGCGCTTCTTTATGATCAGGGGTTCACCATCGGTGGTGCACGCCTGCGTTTGTCCGGCGATGAAGCCAAAGACGACACGACCCAATACAAGCAAATGATCCGCCAGATGATCGCCGAGCTGGAGGATGTTCTGGTGGTACTCAAGAAATAAATTCCTGCTTTTAAATACTTCCAGTTTTCAAAAGCTTGCGATATATTCTTGAGCGTTCTTCGAGAAGAGGAACGGATTTAACGCCTAGTCGGGGCGTAGCGCAGTCCGGTAGCGCACTAGCATGGGGTGCTAGGGGTCGAGTGTTCGAATCACTCCGTCCCGACCATATAGTTCAATGACTTAGGCCAGTGTTCACAGCACTGGCCTTTTTCATGTGCGTGACTTTTGCGTGACTTCTCTATTTTTCACGCCTGCTTCCTCTTCAAAATTGTCAGACCGGTCTGTAAGTTGGTGCCGGATTTGGCACTACCTTGCAAGATGTTTGGCACAGGCTGCTTGCTTTCAAATCACTGAATTTTGCTCAATCTTTGGCACCGCAGCGGTGACACTCAAACTGCTGGTTTTGATGCCTGAGGAAATTTTGCATCTGGAAAGCCTTTTTTCAGCGCCGTGTGTAGCTCTTCAGCTACTTTATCCAAGTCTTCAATTGATCTGTCTACTCTGAAAATCAGACGTTTCGTTTGGTCTATCAATTGTGAGAACAGTCGTGGGCCAAGTGCTTGCTCTAAAGTCGCGTGCGAGACCGGTCCGCCTTTGGGGATGATTTTTTCTAAAATTGGCTGCACTTCCGCATAGTGCAGAGTCGAGCGGGTTCGGACCACGTCTACTGCATGAAGAAAATTCTGTTCGGCAATGACCAGTGCCTCCAGTATCCCTGCATTTCCTAGGTCAAGAAAGAACGCAAGGCTATCCAGGTCTATCCTCGGCGGCTCTTCTAGGGGGTAGTCTATTGGGGGGAGTGAAATTACGGCTGAGGGGTTATCGCGGTAGTCATCTACAAAGTCCATCTGAATCTGAGCGACAATATTTACTTGGCGCCACAACGTGAACATAGCCCGTGCGCCAGCACCTATCTGCCTTTTCCGCTCGTCCTCCTGAGCCGCATCTCGTACCAAGGAAGCTCCATACCATGCACCGGCGTAGGCAGCGATCAACGTAGCTACAGCTGGCAAAAAGTCTTTTGCGAAAGCTGCTAGTTGCGGAGTTCCAAACGGAGCGCTGAAGGACGCTGCAACAATAATCAAAACCAATAGGGTGAGCGGGCTTTTTAGCTTTTTCATTCAATCCCTCGCATGATCAGTCCCTTATTTAGTTTGCAAGCCTTACGCAGATGCAGAGCTCTAGCCTATCTGTTTGATTTGGATGCTGCTGTGACTGTCCAGCGGCAATCCGGTTTGAAATACATGCTTAATGCGCCGACACACATCAAGCTCCTTGACTGTAGGCATGGAGGTTGTGGCGGCAACTGCTCAGTCAATAGGAGTGCTAGGGTAGGTCAGCTCTGCATGTTCTTGCTAGGGGTGTGGTTGTCAGACGAAAAAAAACCTTGGAACGCTAATCAGGCGTCCAAGGCTAAAGTGTCACGAGATGGAGAAACCCGGAGAGGAAAGCCATCCCGTTAACGCTGTAATCTGGTGTTACTAACCACCTCGTCTCATCTGAACCCCCACTCGCCGCTCAAGCTCCGTCAGCACCGTGCCCGTGTCGGCCCTCACTTCAAATACAAAGGGCCGCTCCAGAACAGCCTTAAGTCGGTTGATGGCTCCATCCAACCCAGCAAGGCTGCTACTTCCGCCCATGCCCCCCATTGCCGCGCCTAGTAGTTTGTTGGATTGCATCTGCGCCCATTCATTAGCGCCTGCGACCGATGTGCCTTGCGCCGTCAAACCTGTTTGCTGGTGAGCAAGGCGTGACGCCTGACTCGAAATCCAGCTATCAGCGGCATCAGGGTTTTGCTCAGACAGGCTCATGCGATTGCGGTAGAAGGCGGTGATATAGGCCTTCTGGCTATCACTCGACAGCTTGCTCCGCTGTGCCTGATCCAGCCGGGTCGCATCATCCTGAGGCGTAGAGCCGGGAATAAACGCGCCAGCAAGCTGAGGTAATCTGGCTGCGATTCGAGGCGCCTGAGTCAGCGCGTACACACCAGCAGCCTTGGCAGCCGGTTCCAGAGCCTTTGCCCATTTGGCAAAGACAGATGGTGTTGCGGGTGCCTTCTTCCCAGCGGAAGAACCCAACGATAGATCGGCTGAAACGCCTGCCCCCATGTTACTTGGCCAGTTGGTGACGAACACCGAGGTCACGCCTGTGGCTTCTTCCAGCACCTTACCAACGGCAATACCCTTCATGGTCTCCAGTGGGTTGCCCATGCCTGGCAGTTTATTGAGCAAGGCACCGGCACCTTTCTTGAGCCCACGGCCGGTGTAGTAGCCTCCAATCGCGGTGGCTGCCCCCAAGCCCATCATCTGTTCGCCGGAGAGATTCAAGTCATCGAGCAGGTACGAGCCCATGCTGGAAAACGCTTCATTAATAGGGCGCGACATGCGATCCGTTGCATCACGCAGTGTCGCCCGCATACGACCCGCCGTGCCGGTGGCGCTTCCGGTGTTCTCCTTGAGCTGCTGATTGAAGATCGGCGCCGAGTTATGAACCTTGTCGGAAATGCCCACCATGTTCTTCTCGCGGTCGCCCGACAGCATCCAACGCCAGGACGATACCGCGTCGCGATCCATGCTCTTGAACACCACGTTAAAGAATGCGGCCCGTGCTTTGTCGTCGGGCATTTTGTCGTACTTTTTGCGCATATCTGCGACGACCTCGAAGGGGTCGCGACGACTCTTGTCTTTGTTGAAGAACGGGATGCCGGTGGTCTTGGTGACTTGTTCCTGATATGAGCCTGTGTTGAACACGGTCAGGAAGCTCCCCACCATCGTTCGCAGGTTGTCGGCGTTCGGCTCGACGTTGGACAAGGATTCGATCAAGCCGAGGGACTGGTGGAACTTGAAACCCGCCGCGCTGGCATTGGCACCGACCTTGTTGAAGATGTCGCCCAGGTCGCCCAACTCAGCCTTCGCCGCATCCCCCGCAATAGTCATTTTTTGGAGAATATCCAGCATGGACGCCGGGTTCTCCAGGTCGAAGCCGTAGGCCTCTTTTGCCGCCATACCAACCCCGGCCAGAACAGCGGGATCAGCATTGCGAAGTGCGTTCGCTTGACCGATAGCGTCGATACTCGACTTGGCGGCTTTGGGACTGAGCCCGCCCGCCAGCAACGCCTCTGCACCACTCAGGATAGCGTCAGGATCATTGCCATACGATTTGGATACTCGGAATACTTCTTTCCTCATGTCCTCATTTTGAGCGGGCGACATATCAGCCGTCTGGCCCAACTGGATCATCCTTCGATCCGTCTTGGCACTGCTCGAAACCGAAAGCCCAACACCGATGCCAAAACCGGCGCCAGCCAGATGGCCGTTGACGCCGCCCATCATGGACTTGACCCGGCTAAACTCGGCACGAGTGGCTGCCGCGACAGTTTT
This sequence comes from Pseudomonas rossensis, assembly GCF_039888995.1. Lineage (NCBI taxonomy): Bacteria > Pseudomonadati > Pseudomonadota > Gammaproteobacteria > Pseudomonadales > Pseudomonadaceae > Pseudomonas > Pseudomonas rossensis. Next base: position 67,069 of record NZ_JBBWCB010000009.1, read on the forward strand.
GATGGTGCGCAGGCTGCTGGTAGCGGCACGGGCTAACTGGCGGAAACTGGCGCTTGTACGATCAACATTGGTACGCAGCGGATTAATGCCTTCCCGATCTGCGCCACGCAGATTCGTTTTGGCTTCTTGAGCAGCACGGCGAGCCGCTTGCCCCATGTTCTTGAGTCCAGTTGTCGTCTGGATCACTTCAGTACGAAACTCGCGTCCACCCTTGGTGCTATCACGTACTGCCTGGCGGATAGCCTTGAAGCTACCCACACCAGCACGTCCGAGATTGGAGATAGACGACTGAGCTTTTTGACTCTCGACAGAAAGTGCGCGAGCGCCCTCTTTGCCAGCTTGGCGCAAGTCGCGGTTCAAGCCAGCGATCTCGCGTCGGCTATTGCCCGAGTTTGCCTGGATACGTAACGCGACGCGTAGATCGGCGGACATGAACTACCCCTTGGTTTTTTTGCTTCGCTTACTGACGTAGCGAGTGCCCGTTTTTTGTTTGCCGATCAGCAGATCGAGACGAGTCTCGATCTCTGATTTAGGCATCCGGTTTATTTCGTCGAGTCGGTAGCCGAATCGGACAAGGGCGTGTTCGACTTGTCGCCAGCCGTGCTTGCTGCGCTCGGCAGCGCGATTTTTTTTTCCAGTGCTTCGTCGGCGGCACCGAGTAGTGCCAAGTCGGATTCCGCGAGTTCGGCACGCAACAGATCGAAGGTCAGCGCTTCCGGTGGAATGTCGCCCAGGGACAGCAACTGACGGTGATAAATTGCCATTGTCGCTACCTGCAACGAGGCGTCCGGATGTTCGCTTTGAACATCCATCAGATCCCCCGCAAGAGGAATGCGCAGGGTGAAATGCTTGTGCCGAGTTCCGGCATAGAACACCCCGACAGCCAGTTCGCCATCAATGGTCAAACCTTCCCAGCGCTTATCAACATTACTCATCTTGACGACTCCTATTAGCTCAACCAGGTACTGACCAGCGGTTCGGCGGTGCCTGCCCAGGGATTACCACCGCTGGCATCCTTGACCAGCAACGAACGTGCCTTGCCTTCAAGCACGGGCGGCACCAGCAACATGCCCGGAACAACACCCAGAGGTCGGCCACCGTCGCTTTTGAAATCCATCATCGCGGCGCGAGCGGCTTCGTAATTCTCCACAGTGAGAGGTGCTTTCGAGCAGTAGGCGAACTGCCAGAAGCCGAACCCAGCGTTCACTCGCGCATCCACGCCATAGCGGTACTCATCGCGCATGAACGCCGATTCGTCGTCAACACGGGTCATGGCTTTAAGGTCATAGTCCTGACGCTTTTGGAAGATGATCGGCTTGATCGCTCGGCTGACATCGAGCAGATACCAAGCGGGGCCTTCGCCATCCTGGAAGTTGCTTACCGATACCGCGACACCTGTAGCATCACTGTTCGGATAAACCGGGTGATCGGTATCGAAGAAGTTCTGGCCGTCATAGCACGCTGTAGTGAGGCCCGCCTTGAGCAAGGCGAAGACCAGTTCGTTCGGATGGGCTGTTGACGCACGTCCCATTTCCTCGATCAGCGGAGAGTAAACGCCAACCTGGTCATCTTCGATGTCGGTACGCGATACAACAATGGAGCTTTCATACTTCTTGTTATCAATGGTGTATCCGTGAGCCGCCATATCCTTGAGAACACGATCACCCACCCACTCACGGAATGCCGGAAACTGACCCAGCCAAGCGTAGGTGTTACTGCGAGTCGAGGACGGAACGACGGTGGCAATTTTCTGCCAGTCAGTTGGTGTGCCCGTTTGTGCTTTCTGGAATACAACCTTGAAAGCAACGAACAATGCATTGAGGCTAGCTTGTGTAACGATCATTTGATAAACCTGTTTTTTGATTTTTTCAAGCCTTCTTCTTTTGCGAAGCTGGCAATGATTTCATACGTTGTTGCAGACGTTAGTCCGTATTTCTTTGATATATCGCTAACGGATACATCGCATTTCCACGCACCATATATTTCATTGTTGCGCTGTTCTCGGTCGTATCTGAAACCTTTGGGGATGTAAATAACTCGGCCTCCAAAATACTTGGAGAGCCCTGTGACCACTTCACTTGCAAGGTGCTCTGGAGTAGAGCCTTGCTCCAAGGCATATGCTATTGAGCTTTCAACTGACTTGAAAAGCTCCAGCGCGGTCCCTTCCCAAGTAGTACTCGGAACCCGCTTTCCCTTTCTACTCTGCCCCTCTTCTTCGTTCACGCCCCGAGACCCCTTACTGTTTAAACCTCGCTTCAAGACTCAATGCGCGCTCATCAGTAATGATGTCGTACACGGTTTGTGAAGCTATTGCGTATTTCCTGATTAACTCACCATGCGCCATGCCACTCAGAAAATCGGAGTAAAGAGCTTCACTCCTGAGTTTTCTCTTTAATGCTGTGCCGCGTGGCAGATAAATCATTCCACCACCCATGACATCGCATATAGCGACAACTGCCGATTTAGCGAGGTGATGGGGTGAAGCATCGAGTTCCATTTCTTTATTAATGGAGTGCTCTATTATTTCGAGCATCTCTATCATGCTCTTGGGCAAAGCATTAAAGTCTTTCTTGCGTCCGGCCTTCTTTTCACCCTCATGCATTCCAATGTCTCCAACCAACCTTGCGTCAACAGGAATCATTGAAACGCTTTCTCTTAGAGTTTCGTATATCAGGGCGGTTTAAGGTTTTCGGCACCTAACAACAGCGCCGCCTTATATAGGAGAGGTTGCGGATTAGGACGTGATGTTAAGGTTTTCTGGATAGATAGCCTTCACGTGCAGAGAAGCGGCGCATTGCAAGACCGTGAAGGGCGTTAGACCCGCGTTAGAAATGATGATATTCAAATTTACATGCATAGGTAGCCCTTAGCAGATAGCATGCGCTCAGCGGCTTTTGAGGCGCTGACGAGATTTTGGTTCAGAGCTTGGTGTTCGGGGTGGTGGTGAAGGGGCAGTGCGGATGAATTTGTCACAGAAAGAAATCGAAGATCTTCACGTCAAAACCGACTTGATGGATGAGCCGTTGGAAACCAAGGCAGACTACAGTTCACGCATTCGCTCCGTTTTCCCTGGTATCCCGGCTGGTGTCATTGAACAATGGTTCTATGAGCATTCAGGGGCCATTGAGATGCATGCATGGTTAGATTATGGATCAATGAGCGTTACCCTGGAGCGGTATTCTTTGGCTCAGTTGATGCAGTCTTGCTTGAGCGAGCACGAAACTATTGTGCAATACAGTAACCATTTTCAGAAAAATAATACTAGCCGTCGTATGGCCAGTATTTCTGAGTACATGAGTTCTTATGGTACTTGGCCGGTGCCGCCGATTTTGCTTGCTAATCCGGAGGGCTTAATTGTTACCTCGTGGGGGCTAAAGTGTGACTCTCCTGTCCATCTACTTGAAGGGCATCACAGGTTTGCCGTTTTTTATGCTTTTGCTAAGCTTAACGCCGTGTCGGCCAATCATGATGTATGGACTATTACAAAAAAATAGCGAGTTAAGCTGTCGTTGTGTTTTGAATTATTCATGAGTGGAGGGTGTAAATAATCATGCGTTTGTGCTGTGGTACGTCAGAGTAAGATAGAGTTGCTTGTTGCCCGACTACGTGTTTTTTCTGCTAATTCTAGTGAATACGACTTGTCCCACGTTTGGATCGAATACTTGTCCGCTTCGTTGAATCATTGGCGGTAGTGGCCCAGTGTACATTCCATGTGCCAGACCGTAGCGTGCTTGTCTGCCTGGTTGTGCAGGAACTATCACTGTCAGATAGCCTGCCCAGTTCAGCCATTTTAGGTAGTTCTTGGCTGTAGCGATGCTGGTTGGTACTGCAATAGTTGCGTGTATTGAAAGCTCGGTTGCATTCACGTCATCAAGCATCCTGAGTGTGCGCCACATTGCTTCTGTACCCCGGCCTTGTTGGCTTGCGGTGCCATCAAATCGAAGTTGGGGAGCCTCGGTGCCCACGTCTCGAACTAACTGGAATTCTGCTCGATCCCCAACACCATTGGCGCGTTCCAGATAACCAGCTTTCCTGAGGCTGTTTATGTACGTCCGAACGGTTTCATCGTTGAGGTCGGTGCGTCGACTGAGGGTGTAACAACTAATACCCTCAGGATGCTTTCTAATCATTTCCCACACACGCTGACGATTGCTTTTACCGTCCTGAATGACTATATGCGCGGGCTTCCGGCCAATGCCCATCAGGGTGTTCTCCGCAACGGTGCGTCACCGGTGAACCAGCCACGGTCCCCCCACTGCGCGCTATCAACTGAGTCCCAGCCGAACGCTTTTGCTTCTGATTGGACGCGGTAAAGGTTTACCACCACTCGACGTAGGCAGCCACGCACGGCTTTTCGCAGGTCATCAAGAAGGTCGTCATGAATCTGGAGGTGTGGATAGCAGGCGGCTGACAACGTTCTCAGATCTTCCTGTGTGGCAGGTTGTGCTGGCACCCATTCCAAAACCCTATTATGTAGTCGCTCAAGCTTTGCCAGGCTCAACGGTACGCGCTCTTCTCCGATCAGAACTATGGTTCCGTGGCTGGCGTTATAGATGTCGGTCAGAACGTTGGCTGCTGCCTTTTCTAAAAGGTACTGTGCGTCGTCGACGATGAGAGGGCGCCCGCTCCGTGACAATTGATCTGCGATTTGATCAACCATCTCCGACATGGTGCGGCTTGGCACTATAGTCATTTCCCGCAAAACAGCGGCGAGAAAGGCCTTCTTTGTCCAAGTGTCCCGGCACTCGACGTAATAGGCGCGATAGATGTTCGCTGCGAATGTCGCCCCTACGGTTTTGCCTAGCCCGCTGGCACCGTACATCACCACTAATCCGGGTAAGTTGGATGGTCGTGCCATAGCACGCTCAACTGCGCTGGCCAGCAAGCCGACGTTCGTCAGGGGGACTATCTTCGGTGCGCTCATTCCGTGCTTCTCCATGCTGTTTGCGTGCTATCGGCCATTGGCGTTGGCAATGGCCCTACGAGTTGGTGTGCTCATACATCCGCTTGATGGCGGTAAAGTCGAGATGGCGCGGGTATCGCTCATGCCATAAACCTTCTTCTCCATTGAGAAGCTCCCCGGCTTGGAAGCGCCTGTTGAGTGCTTCCCACAGTCGATACCTGCCAATCGGGTCGTTGGGTAGTTCGAATCTGTTGGATTTGGGAGTCGTAAGACTTGCGGCAAAGCGCTGTGCGTCGGCCAGTTGCTCGGCGCTGAGGTCGGCGGATGGAGCAGGTGAGGTTGTGATCATTTCTACGCGACTGCCGGTGAGTGTTTCCAGCTTGTCCACGGCGCGTTTCATCTGTCCTTTCTCGCGTTTGTCGTAGGCCTTTTCAATCATGGTTTTCGGCATGTAATCGCTGGCATTGCCGCCGAGGATTGCTTCGCCGATCAACTCGCCATCCAGCGTGCGGACCCAGATACGGGATGAATCGCGCACGTCGTACGCCAGGCGGATTTGCTCGCCGTGAAAGTTACGCAAAGCGTCCAGAAAATAGGTTTCACCGGCCCAGGTAACTTCGCCGCGACGTGTCGGGCGGATCACTTGCGGGCGTGTCAGGTCATTCAACAACTCGGCAGGCGCCACAATCGGTTCCCAGGCAGCGGCAATGGCCGCGCTCCAGGCCTCATTTGGGCTCATGTGACGAATTTTGCCGGTCAGCGGATCGCGGAACTTTGCCAGCCCCCGGTGCGGGCAGTTGTTGTAGGTTTCGATCTCATATTCGACACCGGACATGAACTCGGCGAAGGTCGGAATCAGGCGGGTTTTTCCGGTTTCGCGCAGTTCTCTGCGGCCAATCCGATGCACCTTTGTCCCGGCGTGTTTGTCCATGTCCGCACCGATGTAGCTAGGTAGTTTCTTGGCAGCGTTGACCCATATGGTTTGGTGAGAGCGTTCGATCAGGCCCCGTGCCTGGCTGTTGTAAGGCAAAGCATGGGTCATAGTGCCGCCGAGACGGTCGACTACTTCGCGGACAGTGTCGTTGGCGAAGCCTGAACCGTTGTCGACATAGAAGAAGGCGAACATGCCGTGCTTCATGGCATCGCGCAAAGCGTCCATAACACCGATGGTCGATTCGGCTTCACCGATGGAAATGCCGATGGCCTTGCGGGTGGCGACATCCAGGACGGTGGTAATTTCCGGCCGATAGGGCTTGCCAGTACGCGGGTTTAATACCTCTGCGTCGAACTTGTGGCCGTCGGCCGTGAACACGTCGCAGGGCAGTAGGTCTTTGGTTAGTCGGCGCTTGAAGGGTTGCAGTGCTTTCAGTTCCTGCGGAGTACGGCGACCACGCTCGCGGGCCTCGATGTTCAGCCTATTAAGGAAGCGGCGAACCACGTGGATGCTAGGGCGCTCAGCCGTATGCTTGAGGGCGAACTCAGCATAAGCCGCTTCAACGCTGGGCTTGGTTGGGCGTTGGTAGCAACTGAGAAACGACGCTGACCACGCGGGCAGGCTCATGTCTTTCTGTCGGCGAGCGGGTGCGAGGCCGATTTCACCTTGTTTTCGATAGCTGGCCAACCAGCGTTTTAGCGTGCGCTCGCTCAAGGATCGCTCGTCGGATTTACGATTGTTCGCCCGTTCTACGAGTCCGCTCAGGTATGTGCTGAGTTGGTCGACTTTCGCCAGACCTACTAGAGTTTCGATGGCACGTTGCTGGCTGATCGTTTGACTCAAACGCTCAATCTCGCGGACGAAGGCTAGTCGCGCCGTCATTACAGAACGCTGATCTTCGTTTAAACGTGACGGAAAAACGGTGTCACGTTCTACTAAAATTGGAGAGGTGCTGACAATCGGTGACGTTTGTAGGGAGGCGACTGATTGTGTAATCAGAATTGTTTGGGTGACTGCGGGTAGCATGGAGAAAGGATACTCGCGCGCTTTTGAGCCATGTCTACGCTGGCTTTCCCACCCCGCACGCAACGCAGCCTTCCTCACGCCTTGGGGGGTGTGAGGCATACCAGTGAGCCCTGCGAGTTCCATGGCGGTGTACCAGCTTCGCATCAGCAGACCTCCTGCGTAGTCCGATCCGGTGAGCCTTTCCGGTGGCCCCGCTGCAATGAGCACCAGGGCCAATAGGATGACTAGGCCGCTTGGCGAACTGCCTGATACAGCGAGTGGGCGTCGTCAACAAGTAACTGCAAGGCGCGAGAAACTTTGGCGATATCGCGAGGGTCACTGTCTTCCATCTTGCAAATACTCAGCACGGAAAGAAGATCCTGTACGGCGCCGAGGCGCCAGTCAGCAGCGTCCATTAGATCCCGTTGAGTTGCGCGGGTGTTTAGATAGAGGACGGGCCTCGAAGCGCCTTGCGAATTTGAGTCGAGAGGTTTGAAGTTATCCATGGGACACCACCTCTGCATTTCGACCTGATTCAAGGGCTCGGACTTTTTCCATGGCTGCGTTGTAGCGGCGAAGACGAACAGACAAGGAAGAATCAGCACGTAAGGCGAACAAAGCCATTGCCCTTAGAGCTACGGCACGATTGTTGGCGGACGGATTTGGTGCGTATGGCGTCATGGGTATTGCTCCAACTTTAGGTTTGGAGCTGCCACGGTTCGCCGCTAAACGAATGGGGTGGCAGCTATGCGCGGGTTAGCGGACCGGGAAAGTTGGCACCCGGCAAGCCCGAAGGCTTCCCACGCACAGCCGCCATAACACGAAACGGCAGGCATAAAAAAAGCGCCTGCTGTCGGATGGGGGCGCCTATGCGCCAACTTAATCGGGCCGCTAAACCCGGTCGCTGAATTTTTCAGCGACGACCAAACTTTAGCGGGTTGTTTGGCACAGTGCAAGAGCTAACGTGATCAAGGGCACAGTAAACGTGGGTAGAAAAGGACGTTGAGGTGTTTCGTTTTGTCCTATCGGACGGTTGCTTTGTTTTATTC
>NZ_JBBWCB010000081.1:0-27808 GCF_039888995.1 Pseudomonas rossensis
TGGTGCTGATCAGCACCACGGTGTCGGCCTGGGACATTTTCAGGGCGCTGGCGACAATCAACGGCACGGCGATGGCGCCGATGTATGAGACGGCCATGTGTTGCAGGCCAAGGGTGAGCATTTGGCGGACCGGCAGAATCTGGTCGACCGGGTGGACGGTGGAAGGGGTTTTTGATGGGGATGTGGCTGACGACATGGGGAATCACCTCTTGCTGTTTTTATGCTGTAGAGAGGGGTATTCGTTCTGTGTGCCCGGAGCCGCCATCCACCGGCTCCGATGCCGTTTTTTCAGCCTGCCAGGCAGGCGGCAAAGCCTTGGTTCAACGCCGCGCGGTCCAGGTCGCGGCCGATGAACACAATCTTGCTGGAGCGTGGTTCCGTGCCCCATGAGGTGGAGGCACGGAACTCGACCAGGCTGTGAACGCCCTGCAGCACGTAACGCTGATCCTGATCCGCGACGGCCAGCACACCTTTCATGCGGTAGAGGTTGTCGGCCTGCTCATCGCGCAACTCGCTGATCCACTGGTGGAAGGCGAGCAGATTCACGGCGCCGTCCACGGCGATGCCGACTGACGACACGCTCGGATCGTGGTCATGATCCAGATCATGGTGGTGTTCGTCAGCGTGGTGATCGTGCTCAGAGCCGATTTCCATCAGCTTTTGCGTCGACTCGAACGCACCGATGCCGAGAATCTTCGACAGGTCGATCTCGGCGTAGCTGGAGGTCACCAGATCCGCCGTGGCGTTCAACCCGCGAATCTTGCCCCGCAGCGCTGCCACGTCGTCCTCGCTCACCAGATCGACCTTGTTGATGACGATGCGGTCGGCGCAGACAATTTGATCCACCGCCTGATTGTCCACGCCATCCAGTTGCAAATCCTCCAGATGCTGGGCGATGTGCTTGGCGTCGACCATGGTCACAATGGCGTCCAGTTCCACTTCATCGGCAATCGGGTCGTTGATGAAAAAGCTCTGGGCCACCGGATACGGATCGGCCAAGCCACTGGTTTCGATCAAGATGTGATCCAGCCGCACCGGGCGCGCCACCAGTTCGCGGACAATGCGCACCAGGTCCTCGCGAACCTCGGCGGTGCAGCACACGCAGCCGTTGACCATCTCGTAGATTTCTTCGGTCTCGGAGCTGAGCACCAAGTCGCCGTCGATGCCGACTTCGCCGAATTCATTTTCGATCACGGCAATCTTGCGGCCGTGGTTTTCCCTGAGGATGTAGTTCAGCAGGGTTGTTTTGCCGGCGCCGAGGAAACCGGTGAGGATGGTCACCGGGATTTTGCGGTTCGGGGTAGGGGCGTTGAATGGGTTGTTCATGCGAGCTCCTTGGTTGTAGCGAAATGGCCGGTGGTCGATGGGCCGGGTTCACCCCAGCGCAGCGCGGTCCCGGCGTCGAGGCCGAACAGGTCGAGAACACGGCCGAGGCTGTGATCGACCATTTGCGAAAGGTTTTGCGGGCGGGCGTAGAAGGCCGGCACCGGTGGGGTGATGATCCCGCCCATTTCGGTGACGGCGGTCATATTGCGCAGGTGGGCGAGGGTCAGCGGCGTTTCCCGGGCCATCAACACCAAGGTCCGGCGTTCTTTCAATGTGACGTCGGCAGCGCGGCCGATCAGCCCCGAGGAGGAGCCGGTGGCAATCTCCGCCAACGTGCGCATGGAGCACGGCGCGACCACCATGCCCAGGCAGCGAAACGAACCGCTGGCGATCCCGGCAGCCACGTCGTCGGCCCGGTGGTACTGGCTGGCCAGCGCGGTGACGTCCGCCAGTTTGTAGTCGGTTTCATGGGCCATGGTCAGCAGCGCGGCCCGGCTGATGATCAGGTGGCTCTCGATGCTCAGTTCAGCCAGCAACTCCAGCAAGCGCACGCCGTAAATGAAGCCGGACGCGCCGCTGATGCCGACCACCATCCGCTGGCGGTTCACGATTGATAGCTCTTGAGCAGATTGCGCGCGCGTTCGACGACGTCTTGATCCAGCTGCGCCTTGATCCCGTCGAAGGCTGAACCGCGTGTTGCGTCCAGGCCCATTCGCGAGGTGGTGCCGTTGACCGAGGACGACGGATCGAGCGGACTGCCGGGTAAACCGTCGATGACGAAAATATCCTGATGCGGCTGAAAGTGCGTGGCCAACGCCCACAGCACCTGGCTGTCGTCGCTGATGTCGATGTCGCTGTCCACCGCGATCACAGTTTTCAGGTACGGGTCCCAGCCGAGCAGGGCGAGCATGATCTGCCGCGCTTCGCCGTCGCGGCTTTGATCAAGCGCCACGTAGCAATGAAAGTGCGTGCCGGAGTTGGGGTAGTGCACGGCGGTGACGGCGGGGAAGCGTGCCTTGAGTTTCTCGCTCATTTCCGCTTCCCGTGGCAGGCGCGCCAGGGTCAGGTGTTCGGCGTACCGTCCGCCGACCACGTCCACCAGCCAAGCGTCCTTGCGCCGCATGAGGGTGTCGATGCGCAGCACGTTATTGGTTGAACGGTCTGAGGAATAGCCGCTGAACTCGCCGAACGGACCTTCCTCGGCATAGGCCGCCGGATCGATGGCGCCTTCCAGTACAAACTCGGCATAGGCCGGTACGCCGATGCCATAAAGCGGGGTCTTGACCAGTTCCAATGGGGCACCAAACAGGCCACCTGCCACTGCGCGTTCATCGCTGCCGAACGGCAAACGTGCTGCTGCGGCAAGCATAAACAGCGGATGGGCACCAACCACCATGGCCACGCGCAATTCTTCACCGCGCTCGCGAGCGGTTTGCAGCATGCGCCACAAGTGACCGCGCGAATGCAGGCTGGTGGCGAGGGTCTGCCGGGCATGGCGCATCGAGCGGTGATAGCTCATGTTGGCAATTCCGGTAACCGGGTCTTCGGCGATGATGATCGCGTTGGTAATGTACGGGCCACGGTCACTGTCGAAGTGCTTGAGCATCGGCAACAGTGCCAGGTCCACGGCTTCGCCTTCGAAGATCTCGTCCAGTACCGGACCGGTTTCGACGTAGCGGGGCGCGATCGGATGATTGGCGCGGGTCTGAAAGGTTTCGTGCAACTGCTCCGGGGTGACACCGAAGATACGTGCGATGCGGGTTCGGGAGGCGAACAGGTTGGTCGCCACCGGCACACCGAGGTTGCCGACTTTTTCGCAGATCAGCAGCGGGTCGCGGCCCTGGGTGGCTAGGGCATCGACCAGGGCGGTGACGTCCTGATCGGCGGAAAGTTTTTCGTGAACGGTCAACACATCGTCCGGGTACTGCCGGCGATAGGCGTCGATAAAATCGTGAAAATCCTGGGTATCGCCGAGCGTAGAGAGGGTCATGGTTTCACCTCGTAAAAAGCAGGCGCGCAGGGCTGAGGGCGACGTTTGATCGACAAGCCGTTGGCCTGCCGGTCGATCGAACGCCGGGCTCATCTGTACGCCTGTAAAGTCGCTTTGCTCTGGTTTTAAAACGCTTAGAGGTAGGTCGTGGTCAGACGAATGTCCGCCTCGATCAGATCCTTGGGTGGCGGTGTCGGTTCGATGCCGCACAACCGAGCAATGTTGTTGCCCAGGTAATCCTCAAGATGATCTTCATCGATCCCCAAGCCCTGCGGTGCCGGCGAACACAGCACTTCCAGTTCCCGCAACCACATGCCCGGTTCGTTCGGCGGTGAGTCCGTGCCGAAGACGATCTTGTTGCGCGGCAGCTCCTTGGCGAACTCGACGATCCGCGACTGGAAGCACCAGCCGGATTCGCAGTACACGTTCGGCGTGTCCATGGCCATCCAGAACGCTTCGAACGAGTAGTTGCCGCCGGTCTGGATGCCGAAGTGACCGATGATGAAGTTGACCATCGGGAATTCGCGGATGATCGGGTAGAACATCGTCGGGATGGTGTACGGACCGTCACCCGTGTGGATCAGCACCACGATGTTGTACTTGGCGCAGACTTTCATCGCCGGCCGCAGCCAGTCCAGTGCCCGGTCGGGACGATAGCCGTGCATGTTGGCGTGCAGCTTGAGCATCTTGAAACCGTATTCCTTGATATGAAACTCCAGCTCTGCCGCACCGTTTTCCGGTCCCCAGCGCGGGTTGAAGTTGAAGTTGCCAATGAACCGATCCGGGTACTTCATGCACAGCTCGGCGATGTACGACATGTAGTCGCGCACGCCTTCGCGGCCCCGCCGGTTGCCGTCGCGATAACCGGTGTTGCCCGGTGGCGGCTGGATGAAGCCCATGTCGATGCGGCGCGGTTTGCCGTTGATCATGTACGGGCCGTCCATCAGCTTGAGCATGCGCTCGCCGGTAAACGGTTCGCCGGTGTGGCGCCAGGCCTCATCGACCAGGTTGGTGGGGTGCAGATGGGTATCGATAATCATCGGTTCAACTCCTGGCCAGTTGGGTAGTGACAGGGCGCTTCAACTGCGCCTCGGCTTCGGACACGGAACGTGGCGGCGGGGTCGGTTCGAGGCCGATCATCCGTGCGGTGTTGTTGCCCAGGTATTCTTCGAGGGTGTCCTCATCGAGATTCAGACCTTGCGGCGGCTCATGGCAGAGCACTTCCAGCAGGCGCAGCCACATGCCCGGCTCGTTCGGAGGGGTGTCGGTGCCGAAAAGGATTTTGTGGGTCGGCAGGACCTTGGCGAACTCGACGATCCGCGATTGCAGGCACCAGCCCGATTCGCAGTAGACGTTGGGCAGTTCCATCGCCCATTGCATCGGTTCGAACACGTAGACGCCGCCGGTCTGCACCCCGAAGTGCGCCATGATGAAATCGACGTTGGGGAACTCCTTGATCATCGGCACCCATTCCGACGGGATGCTGTACGGCCCGTCGCCGGTGTGCAGTTTGACCGGGATGCCCAGCTCGGCGCATTTCTCGAAGGCCGGACGGACCCAGTCCAGCGCACGGTCCGGGCGATAGGCGTGCATGTTGGCCTGCATCTGGACCATCTTGAAACCGTGTTCCTTGACGTAACGCTCAATCGCCTCGACACCGTTTTCCACGCCGCAGCGCGGGTTGTAGACGAAGCAGCCAATGAAGCGATCCGGGTAGGTCTGGACCATCTTCAGCGTGTAAGCCATGTAGGCATCGATGGATTCGCGTCCGCTGAGGTCGCCGTCGGTCCAGGTGTAAATGGTGTTGCCTTGTGGCGGCTGGATGAAGGCTTTGTCGATACGGCGAGGTTTGCCGTTGACCATGTACGGGCCATCCATCATCTCCAGCAGACGCTCGCCGGTGAACGGGTCACCGTCATGCCTCCAGGCGAGGTCCACCAGGTCGGTGGGATAGCAACTGATATCGATGATCATTGAAGTCGATCTCCTGATAGCGGGGAAGGGAACCTTGCGGTTCGCAGCAGCCACGTCCCGGGCAATCGGCCATTTCTATGCGCACTGCTGCGCATTCCCTCGCCTGGTCGCATCCGGCTCGGGACGCTGGCTGCTTGGGGAGGAGTATTGGAAGGGGGGATCGGGTTCGTACAATATTAATTGGGCGAGGGGTTGATACGCGTTCGATATGGGGCAGGATTTGTGGTGGGTGCGCGGGCCTCTTCGCGAGGAAGCCCGCAGGGGAATGCGCTCCAAATGTGGGAGCGAGCCTGCTCGCGAAGACGTCAGATCAGTGTTTGCTGAGCCAACTGCTTGATCACCTCAACCACCGGCGCCACCCGCTCAGCCTGTCCCGGCGGCCACACCGCATAGAGGTTGTAATGCGCCGCAATCTTCGCGTCGTTCAGTTTCACCAAGCGCCCCGAGCGCAATGCATCCGCTGCCAGCAACCCGCGCACCAGTCCCGCGCCAACCCCTGCTTCGGCGGCCGCAATCAGGTTGGCGGCATTATCAAAAACCACTCGCGCCGCTGGTTCAGTCGGCGCCATTGCGGCGGCATCCAGCCAGGGGATCCACGACCTGCGCGTGTACCCCAGCAAAGGCAATTCCAGCACCTGCGCCGGAGTAATGGGTACCTGTAAACCATATCGCGCCAGCAACGCAGGTGATGCGACGGCCCGGACGCTGTCGCCACAAATCTGCGTCATCTCGCAGTCTTCCCAATCGCCATACCCGTATCGCAACGCCAGGTCCACCCGCTCGAACGAACTTCGATCCGACCGCGGCATCGACAGCAACACCACTTCATGGTCAGGCAATAAATCGAGCAGTTCCGGTAACCGTGGATTGAGCCAGCTATGCGCCAATTCACTGTCGACATCGATGGTCAACCGTTGCGCGATGCTGCGGTTTTTCACCGAGGACAGCGCCCTGTCGATCTGCGCGAGGCCGTCGGACAGCACACTGGCAAACAACTGCCCGGCATCGGTCAGGTTGCTGCCGCCGCCTTCGCGTACGAACAGCGGCTGGCCAATGAAGTCTTCCAGGCTGCGGATCTGCTGGCTGATAGCACTGTGGGTCAGGTCGAGCTTGCGCGCGGCGCTGGAGAAGCTTCCGCTGCGAGCAGCCTGGATAAAGGCACTCATGGACTGCACCGACGGGTATCGCTTGTACATGCTGTTAGTCCTACTTACACAGGATGGCAGAAATCGTCGCTGGCCCGTTTTTGCGCAGGCTCCCAATAATCGGCGACCAGGCCTGCACAAAGACGGGCCGCTCTCTTGGAGCCTGACAATGATCGAATTCACGGTAAACGGCGAACGACACGAGCTGGTAGAGACATCGCCCGCCATGCCCTTGTTATGGGTGTTGCGTGATCACTTGAAACTCACCGGCACCAAGTTCGGTTGCGGCATGGGCCTGTGCGGTGCCTGTACCGTGCACCTGGACGGTGTCGCAGTACGTTCCTGCCAACTGCCGGTCGCCGCCGTGGCGGGGCACAGCATCACCACCATCGAGGGCTTGTCGCCCACCGAACAGCATCCGCTGCAACTGGCCTGGGTTGCCGAAGATGTCCCGCAATGTGGTTACTGTCAATCCGGGCAGATCATGTCCGCGGCCGCGTTGCTCAATACCGGTGCGACAGTCACCGATGACTCGATCCGCAACGCCATGTCCGGCAACGTGTGCCGCTGCGGCACTTACGGGCGAATCAATAAAGCCATCAAGCGCGCAGCTGCTGCGTCGAAGGAGGCGTGATGACGTTTATCGACGACACACAGATCGAACTGCCGCGCCGCATTTTTCTCAAGCAAGCCGCCACCGTTGCGTCCGGTCTGGCCATTGCGTTTTATCTGCCCACGGGCTTAGCGGCGACGGATCCAAAAGTGCCTGCGCCTGCAGGTGAATTCGAGCCCAACGCCTGGGTTCGGGTATTGCCCGACGGCACGGTGAAACTGGTGGTGCACAAACACGATTCCGGCACAGGCACCCACACCGCATTGGCCGCTTGCGTGGCCGAGGAACTGGACGTCAACCCGATGACCGTGCAGGTGATATCGCCGGAAAATCCGTTCTTTGAAACCTACATTCACCCGATATGGAAAGTCTTCTCGACGGGTGGTAGCACCAGTGTTTCGCTGGAATACGATCGCCTGCGGATGGCCGGTGCCACGGCGCGCGCACTGCTGATCACTGCGGCGGCCAAGCAATGGAAAGTCAGTCCCGACAGTTGCACAACCGAAGAGGGCAGGGTGGTGCATTCCGCCAGCAAACGCAGCCTGGGTTACGGTGAGCTGGTGAGTGTTGCCGCGAAATTGCCAGCACCGGTCAAGGTCACTCTGAAGGACCCCGCGCAGTTCAAGTACATTGGCAAACTGCGGCACAAGCGCGATGCGGCGGCCAAGGTGTGCGGGCGCTTCAAGTACAGCATCGACGTGGAATTGCCAGAGATGCTGGTGGCGGTGATTCAGCGCACGCCGGTGATCGGCGCCGAGGTTGTCTCGGTGGATTCCAGTATGGCGTTGCAAGTACCGGGCGTGCGTAAGGTGATCGCGATTCCCGGCCGGCCTGATGTGCTGGGCGGCAATCAGGAAGGCGTCGCAGTGCTCGCGGACAACTACTGGGCAGCCCAACAGGGTCGTGCGTTGCTCAAGGTGCAATGGAGCGATTCACCCCTGGCCGGTTTCGACAGCGATCAACTGGCGACGGCGCAAGCGGCGGCCATCCACGACAAAAATGCACAACGGGTGTCCGCCATGGTTGCAGGTGACGTGAGCGCTCAGTGGCCGAAAGCCGCGAAGCTGCTCGAAGCCGATTACCTCATGCCGTACAAGGTGCAGAACCCGCTGGAGCCGATCTGCATCACCGCCGAGGTGAAGAATAACGCCATCACCTACTGGGGCGGCGTTCAGGTGCCATCTTCGGCGCTGGAGGCTGCGCAAAAGGTGTGCAAGATCGCCAAGGACAAGGTCATCATCAACGAGTTGGTGTCCGGTGGCAGCTTCGGGGCGCGGGAGGCCAAGTGCTGGTTGTTCGAAGTGGCATACCTGGCGCAGCAGGCCAAGGTGCCAGTCAAGTTGATGAACAGCCGCGAAGACGAAATGCGTTCGCTGTTCATGCACCCGGCGACTCTGCATCGAGTCAAAGGTGCGCTGGATGCTCAGGGCAAACTCACGGCGTTGAAACTTGACGCTGTCTCACCGGCTTCGCCGGAACAGTGGGAACCTGGCTATTTCGAACGCCCCGACCACATGGACTACAGCACGACCGAGGCTATCACCGCGTGGGACTTTGCTTATCGTCCTGCGAATCTGGACCTGGTCTGGGTCAGGCACGAAAGCAACGTGCCCAGCGGTTGGTATCGCTCCGTGAGTTTCATTCCCAATGTGTTTGCCGTCGAAAGTTTCATGGACGAATTGGCACACAGCTCGGGACAGGATCCGTTGGCCTTTCGCCTGGCCAACATGCAAGGCCGGCCCCGGCACGTCGCGGTGCTGAAGAACGCCGCCGAACGTGCCGGTTGGGGCCAGCCATTGCCGGAAGGGACAGCCTTGGGGGTCGCCACCAATCAGGGTTACACCAGCTTCATCGCGGTGGTCGCCAGACTTTCGAAAAAAGACGGTGTGATCAAGGTCGATAAGCTCACCTGCGTGGTCGATTGCGGCCTGGCGGTGTCGCCGGGCGGTGTCGAAGAGCAGATCTATGGCGGCTTGATGTGGGGCCTCGGCCACGCGCTGTTCGACCGCATGGACATCAAACAGGGCAGGGTGGTGCAGAGCAACTTCCATGATTACCGGGTGCCCCGGATGTCGGACATGCCGGCGATAGATATTCTGGTACTGGACGGCGAGCCGAGCAAACCTGGAGGTGTCGGTGAACTGGGCAGCACGTCGGTGGTCCCGGCCATCGCCAATGCGCTGTTCAGCTTGACCGGAGTGCGCCAGCGCTCGACGCCACTGACCCTGGGATAGCCGTCATGGACCTGCGATTGCTGCGGTATTTCATGGCCCTTGCTGAAGAGCTGCACTTTGGCCGGGCTGCCACGCGTTTGCATATCTGTCAGCCGCCGCTGAGCCAGCAGATTCGTCTGCTGGAAGAGGAACTGGGCACGCCGCTGTTCGAGCGCAGCCATCACCGGGTCGAACTGACGGCGGCCGGGCAGATGCTCAAGGAACAAGCGCCGCTGGTGTTCGAACAACTGAACCGCGCGCTAGACCTGACTCGTCAGACCGGTCGTGGCCAGTTGGGCGAGTTGGAAATCGGCATGATCAGTTCGGTGATGGTGGGCGTGCTGCCGCGGGCCTTACACCTCTTCCGCGAGCGCTATCCTCAGGTGTCCTGGCGCCTGCATGAAATGACGCCGGCGGCACAGGTCATGGCGTTGAAGGAGAAACGCATCGATGCCTGTGTGTTCCGGGTCGGCTATGACGATCCGCAGTTGCGCAATGAACTGCTGATCTACGAGCCGATTCGCGTGGTGATGCCCGTTGATCATCCGTTGGCCCGACGCGAAAGCCTGGCGCCTTCGGACCTGGCGCAGGAACCATTCGTAGCGTTGGAACTCAAGCAGTCGCGGTTTGCCGATTTTCTCTACCAGTGCTGCATCAAGTCCGGATTTACTCCGCAGATTCGTCAGGAGGTGATCGAGGTGCAAACCCTGCTGAGCCTGGTGCGGGCCGGTTTCGGTGTGGCGCTGTTGCCAGCGTCCATTGAGCAGATGGCGCCAGCCGGGCTGGTGTTCCGTCGCCTGACACCGGCATTGCCGGAAGTGCCGTTGTACGTCACTTACCGCGCGGACGATGACTCGCCGGTGCTCAAGCTGTTTCTTGATACATTGCGCGAGTTAGTCCTCGGTGAAGGGGGGGGCGAGCTTAAAAGATCGCACCTGGAGCTGCCGAAGGCTGCGATCTTTTGATCTTGCCCCAGACCATTATGAACCGTCACAAGACCTCTGCTGCATGCGTGCCTTCACCTTGCCCTGAGTGAAGTTGCGGTCGCGATTATTGACGGCTTTGAATTTGCTGCCGTCGATGGCGATGATCGACTGAGAGAAGAGAATGAGGTTGCGGCAAAGAACTACGAACTGGCGGCATACGCGGCGAATGGCTTTGCCGTTGTCTTTGCGAAAGTCGGCAATGGTTTTGAAGTCCGGAGCTAAACGCCCCGTAGCCACATCAACTCGACGTTGCGCTCGGCCTCACGTTCAAGCCGGCGGCTGGACTGAATCCGATTGAGGTAGCCGTAGATATAGATCTTCAGCAACACCGCTGGGTGGTAGGCCGGACGACCCGTTGCGGCAGGATCGACGCCCTCAAAACCAAGAGCGCCCAGGTCGAGTTCATCGACAAAAACATCGACCACGCGGACTGGGTTTTCTTCGGCTACGTAATCGTCTCGTCCAGACACTCCGGCAGCAAGGTGACTTGCGTCCGAGCCTCACCTTCAATAAATCGCTTCATGACCACCCCCGCTAAGATCTCGGCGATCAGAAGATTAGACAATTGCAGGTGTTTTCACACAGCCTGGACCCAGAGCGGAAGATCGGTTTGACTGCATGAGTGGCGTATGGCAGTGCAAACAGCCTTCAAAGTCGCGCCCCCTCCCATGATCGGTGCATGATTCGATGCCGAGGCGCCGACTGTGGCACCAAGGCGGTCTTATTCTAAGTATCGCCGTACTCATCCCGCATCGCGGTCCTGAACCATGCCTTACCGGTGTGGGCTGGTTGGCCTGTCATTTGCCAGAACCATCGCACAAGCGCGCACACCCGACTGCGCAACCGAAGCCGTTCGACATCAGGCATCCGGCGCTTGAGGCGGTGGGCGTAATAAATTGATCGATTGATCTCAAACACTTTGCACAGCCAATCAATCGGCTCATGGACGCTCAGCTGATTGATCAGCGCGTACGCTCGTGATCTTCCGACATCAAGAGCGCGGTAGCCTTTTTTTAATATGGATTTTTCCCGTTCAAGGCGGGCGATCCGACTTTCCAGCTCCTGGATTTTCTGCTGTTCCTGTGTCAGCGCTTTGCTTCGCGGGGTGACGCCTTGGCGTTCCTGCTGAATCTGGTCGACCCAACGACGTAGTGCCGACTCGCCGACACCGAGTGAACGGCTGGCTTCGATGTAGCTATAGTTTTGCTTGAGCGCGAGGTTGGCAGCCTCGCGTTTGGATTCAGCAGAAAAGAAACGGCGTTGTTTGGTCATCTGACACCTCGATTTGGCGAGCATTTTCGCCTAAATGGGTGTCCGGTTTCATTAGACCACTACACACAGGAGTGTGGATGCGTTATGGCGTTTTCACGTTGTCTGCTCATGACGACAGCTTCGACCTCATCCACCACTTACTTTCCAGTGTTTGACATCATCCGCAAATACCATCTGCTTCATCTCATGTGCAATACCGTAGGCCAGGGATTCGTGTGCAGCGATGACCTTCTCTTCCGCTGAAAGGCAATGGAAAATATCGAGTTTGGTCGTTGCGTCAGCGGTTTCGAGTGTGAAAATTTGCACGTAGCGCGCGAGGTCGTTGTCGAGGCTCAACAGGTACTCGCGCAAGCGTTGATGGTCGACCGATTTTTGACTGAAGTACCAGTTCATCGGGTGAATCAGGAAGCGCGCGTGAGGCGACGTGATGCGACGACTTGCCGCCAAAAACATGATGATGCCCATCGATTCGATGTTGCCGGCATTAATCGCGCAAAGCGGCACCGGCAATGACTTCAGGAAGGTATAGAGCGTGAAGCCGAAATTGGTGCTGCCACCGCAGGTGGACAGATTTAGTAACAGCGACGTAGCACCTTGGTCGATGGCTTCGAGGCAAACATCCCTGAAACGCTCAGTCGTTCCCTGATCGATCTGGCAGTGAAAATGGACGATGTGTTCGGTCATCGACTTACCTCCCCTGCACGACGCTCGGAGGACTTAAGAGGATTTATATCCTAGTAAAAATTTGGACTCTTTTGAAAATAATCCAAGCGTAGGGTGATCGGCGGTACTTCCGCCGCCAGTCGATTAGGCCAAATTTGCGGGGAACTATCGTCCTTATTCCGCTCGTCCTGAGATGGCATTTCAGTTCAAGCTTTCGATTTTTCATGACCTATAATTAGAGACGAGCACATGAGCTCGCCCCTGTGAAAGGAAGAGGTGAACAGAAATGGCTAACACCGGAAATAAAACCCCCGGAAACTTTGCCAATGACCGGGATAAGGCCTCTGAAGCTGGCAAGAAAGGCGGAGAGGCATCAGGCGGCAATTTTGCTAACGATCCACAACGAGCTTCTGAGGCGGGCCAAAAAGGTGGTCAGGCTTCAGGCGGACAACAGTCAAAAGATGCTGATCGTATGTCTGGCGGCGGGCAGGGAGCCGGGCGCGGTGGCAACTTTGCCGAAGACAAAGGAAAAGCCTCTGAGGCGGGCCAGAAAGGCGGTCAGGCTTCAGGCGGACGGCAGTCTAGCGATGCAAATCAGGCGACCAGCGGTGGCCAGGGAAGTGGTCGCGGCGGTAACCTTGCAGAAGACAGGGAAAAAGCTTCTGAGGCGGGCCGGAAAGGAGGTGAACACAGCCCCGGTGGCGGACGTAAATCCTGATGCCTTGTGATACATCAAGCCCCGTATTTTTCTCGGGGCTTGATCTTTTTCGCTGGGTGTACGCCGGAGACGAGTTGCCAGGTTAATGGGAATGATCGGCGTCAAAAAGAATCAACTGACAAACATCTCCGCGGAACAGTCATAGTTCTATCCCCCCAATGCCATTGACCAAATCAAATTCGCGATCATCGAGCGAAATGCAAGATCTCGGCGAGAACTCGAGAGCCTTCTCTTCAGCGTACAAAATCTAAGACGGAGCGACGTCCATGTACCTCGTCGAAATGTGCC
The DNA here is from genome assembly GCF_039888995.1 of Pseudomonas rossensis. Classification (NCBI taxonomy): domain Bacteria; kingdom Pseudomonadati; phylum Pseudomonadota; class Gammaproteobacteria; order Pseudomonadales; family Pseudomonadaceae; genus Pseudomonas; species Pseudomonas rossensis. The sequence continues at coordinate 13,189 of NZ_JBBWCB010000081.1, forward strand.
CAGCAGCTGAGGCTATACAAGACCGACAAACGACAGAATAACTAGGACGATCACAACTGCCCCGACGATGTAGATAATATTATTCATGAAAACGATCTCTCTATCTCAATAGGGTTGGGACACCAAGGTGTCTAATACAAATGACACCTTCACTCGCAATTCCGTTCCGCAAACCGATCTGAAAGTCGGCGCAATCGCAGCAAAATTTCGCATTTGAGATTTTCAAACACTCTCTTGTCGCCACTTCATGCAGGTGCTGTTTTTGATGTACCGTTAGGAGACTAATTACATAGAGATTGCCCATGTCTAAGCTTTTGCTGTACCAAACACAGAAATGGGAGAACCACGGGAATACCGTGAATCAAGAAGTGCTCCTGCACGCTGTCCGTGATTTCGCAGCCCCTTTTGCAGTTCGCTTGAAAGCATTCTGGGGACTGCCTATGGCACTATGTGAATTGATAGGTGCTATCTACTCCTTGCCTCCCATGCAGGCGCCGCGAACAAGTGGCCATGCGCCTTGCTGCAGCCATGACCAATGGCGAACCCGAAGTAGACCTTGAAAGACTTCAACGGTTAGCGGGCCTGGCCTGAACATATTCGGGACTTGCAGGTCGGGCATCCCACCGAAGAAAAGCTGGTCTAGGATTGCTTGTTATTAATGCAAGGGATTTGCAAGGAGCAATGGAATGCGCGACAAGACGTTTGGCCTCAAACCAGTCCTCCTGATAGTCGATGATCAGGTCACTGACCTAAGAGTTCTGAGCATTGCAGTGCGAGATTTAGCCGAGGTCTATGTCGCCAGAAGTGGTCAGGAGGCGCTTGAGATTGCTCGTCAATGCAGGCCCGATGTGGTTTTGCTCGACATAGAAATGCCAGGAATGAGCGGCTTCGAGGTCTGCCGGGCGCTGAAATCCGATCCGGAACTTTTGGACGCTGCGGTCATTTTTGTAAGCTCTCATACGCAGACAGACGATGAACTTCGCGCTCTCGAGTGCGGCGGAGTGGACTTCATTCAAAAGCCGCTGAATATTCCAGTTGCCAGAGCCCATATCAAGGCTCATATCGCCTTGCGAAATGAGGCCAAGAGGCTCGCCAATCACGATGCATTAACTGGACTACCCAACCGAATACTGTTGCAGGATCGTACCGAGCAGGCTTTACAAAAGGCCCGTCGCAACCATAGCCGTGTGGCGATGCTACTGCTTGATCTGGACAACTTCAAAGTGATCAACGATTCGATGGGCCACTCTGTCGGCGATTTGGTGTTGCAAGAGGTTGCATTGCGATTATCGCGATCTTTGCGCGTAGTGGATACCCTCAGCAGGCAAGGAGGAGACGAGTTCATCCTCCTCCTGCCAGAGGTGATAGGTTTCGACGCAGTGGGCGACTTCGCTGAAAGGGTAATCGCAACAATCTCCAGTCCATTTTCAATCCAGGCAAACCGATACGACCTTTCCGCAAGCATCGGTATTAGTGTGTTCCCTGAGGATAGCGACGATCTGGAGTCACTTTACCGGCATGCCGACTCGGCCATGTACCAGGCGAAACTTTCAGGTCGCAATCGCTATTGTTTTTTTTCTCTGCATATCGAGAGCAGCATGCGTGCCAGGCATCTGCTTGAGCGCCATATGCGCACTGCTTTGGAAGATGGCGTTTTTGAGGTCTTTTACCAGGCGAAGGTCGATGCCCGGCAGAACCAGGTTATTGGGCTGGAGGCGCTCATCCGGTGGCGCAATCATGACGGTGTTTTGGTTTCGCCTGTCGATTTCATTCCACTGGCGGAAGAAACAGGGCTGATCATTCCGATTGGCAAATACGTTCTGCTCCAGGCCTGTAACGACGCGAGAGTGCTTCGTGAACTGGGTCATGACATTTCCATTAGCGTTAATATCTCCGTCGTGCAATTTCGCGAGGAGTCCTTCCTGGACATGGTGAAAGGCGTCTTGGCCGAATCTGGACTAGAAGCAGAATCCCTGGAGTTGGAGATTACCGAAGGAGTGCTGGCAAGAGATATTGATAACGCCCGCGAAACCCTCTTTCATCTCAAGGCGTTAGGGGTCCGCATTTCGATCGACGATTTTGGCACAGGTTATTCGAGCTTGGCTTATCTCAAGCGGTTTCCAATTGATGTTCTGAAAATAGATCAGAGCTTTGTACGAGATATGCTCACCGATAAAAGCGATTCGGCGATCATTGAGGCGATCATAAAGTTAGGCCAGGCGCTAGGTCTTGAGTTGGTGGCCGAAGGCGTAGAAACTCAGGAACAGGCCAATGCGCTTCTGAGGCAAGGCTGCCAGATCATGCAAGGTTATCTTTATTGCCGTCCTATACCCTTCGCTCAAATATGCTCATTTTTATCCTCGGGGCTGAAGGTTAATGTTATGCATGCGGATAAGTTGCAGACGGTCCCCCAACAGGGTTAGAACTTTTATAGTGAAGGCTTGAAGGCCTTCTGTAATGGGGCAATGCGGGTGAGAAAACAAAGGTTTTTTGCATTGAACTGGGGAGCAGCGATCACTCTGGTGGTGGGGGTAGGGGTAAGCATTCTAGGCGCCTGGATCCTTGAACGCATCAACGAGCAGCAGGCACAAGAAAGGGTCGCAGCGGCTACCGAGGAAGCCGCAGAGTTGGTTTTAACTCGCCTCAATCTTTACCAATACGGATTGCGAGGCGCTCGTGGAGCTGTGCTGACAGCGGGTGAGCATGGCATCAGTCGCGAAGTTTTTGACCAATATCACCAAACGCGCGACCTTGCTGCCGAGTTCCCCGGCGCAAGTGCCTTGGGCTTTATCAGGCGTGTACCGGAGCGCGATGAACGCGAGTTTCTCAAATACGCTCGGGCCGATGGCAAAGCTGATTTCTCCATTCGTCAATTCTCACCCCATTCAGGCGAGCGTTACGTTGTCCAGTATGTCGAACCGGTTGAGGGTAACCAGCCTGTAATTGGCTTGGACATAGCTTCGGAAACATCGCGGCAGGAGGCTGCCCTATCTTCGATGCAGAGCGGTGTGGCACGGATAACCGGGCCCATCACTTTGATACAGGACACAGCGAAACCGCAGCAGTCTTTCCTGGTTTTGATGCCCATCTTTCGCGGCGGAGAGACTCCGGCGACCGCTGTTGAACGCGAGGCCGCAGCGTTTGGCTGGAGCTATGTCGTGTTGCAGACAGAGCAGGTACTCAGAGGCCTGCGCATAGAAAATGAGACGGTGCATCTGCGATTAAGGGATATCACTGTCCCTGGGCAAGAGAAGCTGTTTTATGAAAGCACCGACGACTCGGCCAGCCATGAAACGCTAATGACCCACCAGGTGGAGCGCGAGGTATACGGGAGGCGATGGCAAGTTGAACTCGGCGCGCATCCATTGTTCATCCAGCGCCTGCATCAGGTTTCACCAACGGTGGTTCTGTTGATGGGTGGTTTGCTCACTCTACTTCTGGCTACTCTGGCGGGTGTTGTGAGTGTCAGCCGTCAACGCCGGCGGCAGATATTCGCCGAGCAGGCAAGGCTGGCCGCCATCGTTGAAAGTTCGGCCGATGGCATTATCGGAAAAACACTCGATGGCATCGTGACCAACTGGAACAAGGGAGCCGAGCACCTTTTTGGCTATACCGCCGAGGAGGCTGTGGGCCAGACGCTGGTCAGTCTGGTTGTTCCTGAGGATTTTGTAGCTGAAGAAGCCCATATCCTTGCGCGCATAAGGGCGGGGGAGCGTATCACCGGCTTTGATACCCAACGTCGCTGTAAAGATAGTCGGCTGATCGATGTCTCCGCCAGCATCTCACCCATTTATGGCGAGGGTGGTCGCGTCGTTGGAGCCTCCAAGACGTTAAGGGATATCTCGGCGAAAAAAGCAGCAGAGGCCCGAATTCTCGAACTCAATTCCAACCTGGAGGAGCAGGTTGCGCAGCGAACGTCCGAGTTGCGGCATCTCAATCTGTTGTTGGGTACTGTGCTGCGCTCGGCCACTGAGGTCTCGATCATTGCGACAGATCTCGATGGTGTTATCCGTGTATTTAACAAAGGCGCCGAGCATTTGTTGGGTTATGACGCCGATGAGTTACTGGGAAAACACACACCAGCGCTGATCCATGTACCCGAAGAAGTTGCTGCTCGTGGCGTAGAACTGAGCGAGGAGTACGCTCAGGCGATCGACGGCTTCCATGTGTTTACCCATAAACCTGAGATTGAAGGCGCAGAAACACGTGAGTGGACTTACATACGTAAGGACGGCTCGCGGTTTCCTGTCACGCTGGTGGTCACCTCCATGCGCGATGACGATGGGAAATTGAGCGGCTACCTGGGCATCGCGGTAGACATCACCGAACGGAAAGCGGCAGAAAAGGAGCTGGCTGCGAGCCTGGAGACGACGCAGAAACAACGTAGTGAACTGATGGCGGTGCACGACCAGTTAGTGATGGCTGCTGAGGTAGCCGAACTGGGCATTTGGTCATGGACGTTGGCGGACAATAACTTGCAGTGGAATGACCGCATGTTCGAGTTCTACGGTCAGTCACTGACGTTGCGCAATACTGGTCTGAGTTATAAACACTGGTACGCGCGTATTCACCCCGAGGATGCTGTGGCGGCGGCTGCAAAGCTGAATGCCGCCGTCGAGGGGAATGGTGTGTACGACACAGTTTTCCGTGTCGTTCACCCGGACGGTCAGATCCGCTTCATACAGGCAGGCGCGCAGGTCGAACGCAGTCCCAGCGGTACGCCCCTGCGCGTGACGGGTATCAATCGGGATATCACCTCCCAGCGCGAGCTGGAATCACATCTACTGTACGCCAAGGAACAGGCCGATACCGCGAGTGCGGCAAAATCGTCGTTCCTGGCCAACATGAGCCACGAAATACGCACGCCGATGAACGCCGTGCTGGGCATGTTGCAGTTGGTGCAGAACACTGACCTGAATGGTCGTCAACTCGACTATGTGACCAAAGCGCAGACCGCTGCGAAATCACTGCTGGGTTTGCTCAATGACATCCTTGATTACTCCAAAATTGAGGCCGGCAAGCTACAGCTGGATGTGCACCCGTTCGAACTCGAACCGCTCATGCGTGATCTCGCCGTTGTGCTGGCAGGTAATCAGGGCCAGAAAGAGGTCGAGGTCATGTTCGATCTGGACTCCAATCTACCCAACGACCTGATAGGCGATAGCCTGCGGCTGCAACAGGTGCTGATCAACCTGGCGGGTAACGCCCTCAAGTTCACCATGGAAGGCCAGATCGTGGTCAGCGTCGAGCAACTGATGCGCACGGAAAACTCTTTGAAATTGCGCATCGCCGTTTCTGATACCGGTATCGGTATCAGCCCGGAGCAACTTCAGCACATTTTTGAAGGATTCACTCAGGCCGAGGCTTCAACCACCCGCCGCTTTGGCGGTACCGGGCTGGGCTTGGTGATCTGTAAGCGGTTGGTCAGCTTGATGGGCGGTGAACTTCAGGTGGAGAGCCAGCAGGGTGTGGGAAGTCGCTTCTGGTTCGATATCACGCTGGATGTAGCGCCGAATTCGCTGCTGAGATCTGACAGCTCTGGAGTCGATGCGTCCATACGGATACTGGTCGTCGACGACAACGCCATGGCGGGTGAATTGCTGTTGCGAACGGTTCATGCATTGGGGTGGAAGGCCGACCACGTGTGTGGCGGCACGCAAGCAGTGGAATGGGTGAAGAACGCCCAGGCGAGAGGCGAAGCCTACGACGTGGTACTGATGGACTGGCGGATGTCCGATATGGATGGGCTGAGCGCTGCGCAATTGATCCGTCAGCAGGGCAACGGCGTACCTCCTCCAATGGTCATTATGATTACCGCTTACGGCCGTGAAGTGCTGGCTGACGCATACGAGATGGGAGACGCTCCCTTCGTGGGGTTTCTGACCAAGCCTGTTACTCCCAAGCAGTTAGCCGACGCTGTTCAGCGAGCACTCAACGGCAAAGGCCTTGCGCAGTCACTCCCGTCCAAGTCAACAGTTGAAAGGCCGCAGCGTCTGGCCGGGCTGCGGCTATTGGTGGTGGAAGACAACATGCTTAATCGGCAGGTTGCCGATGAGTTACTGACAGGGGAAGGCGCTCAGGTGACGCTGGCTGAGGGTGGACTGGAAGGTGTGAGCAGGGTGATAGCTGAGATGGTGCCTTTCGACGCGGTGTTGATGGATATCCAGATGCCGGATATAGATGGCTTGGAGGCGACCCGTCGCATACGATCGGATCCACGTTTTGCAGCGCTGCCAATAGTTGCGATGACAGCAAATGCCTCCAATACCGACCGTGAGGCCTGTCTTGCTGCGGGGATGAATGAGCATGTCGGCAAGCCCATAGATCTGGAACAACTCGTCGCAACATTGCTTTTTCAAGCGGGCCGTGAGGATCGCCAGGCATCTCCAGCTCTGGGCCAAGCCAATGCAGGAGAAGGCGTCATCGAGCCTCGTGAATCGATCATTAGCCGCTTTGGTGGTGACCTCGATTTGATCCGCAACGTGCTGCGTAACTTTGGTCCCGAGCTAGAAAAACAGCTTGTCCGGTTGCACGATCAGATCCAGCGGCAAGACGCATCGGGGGCAGCTTTCGTGCTTCATACAATTAAAGGCAGCAGCGGGACCATGGGTGCCAAGGCGATGTCGCTGCTGGCCGGCGACCTGGAGCAAAAGCTGAAATCCGCAGATGCTGAGTCTGTAGCGAGCATCTTTGCTGACGCAACATGGTTTGACGAATTGAGCAGGTTACTGCAACAAAGCCTTGAGCAGATGAATGTCGACTTTGGTCAGAGCCCACGAGCAAAGATCAGTGCAGGCAAGGAAACAATGGAGCCGACGCAATGGAAAGAATCCCTTAAAGAGATTTTGCTATTGCTGGAGGCTGGTAACCTTCAAGCCATAGAGCTGGCAGACGCATTGGCGTCAAAAACGCCGCAATCCCTGCGCCCACAGTTCGATGAACTGGTTGTCATGGTGCAGTCGCTAGACTTTTCCGCTGCGATGCCGATTGGTCGTGAACTGTTGAGATCTGCCTGATGGAACAATCGATGCAAACCTGGTTACCACATCCCCATAACCGTCCAAAACTCCTCATTGTTGACGACCAACCGATTAATATCCGGGTACTCCATGAGTTGTTTCGTGAGGACTGTGATGTGTTCATGGCCACCAGCGGTGAGCAGGCGATCACCCTGTGTCGGAGCCAGCTACCCGATCTGATTCTGCTGGACGTGGTCATGGAGGGCATGGACGGGCATGAAGTATGCCGTCGACTCAAGGCTGACCCTGCGACCCAGGGCATCCCCATCATCTTCATTACCGCACAGCAGCAGGAGTCAGATGAGGTGCTAGGTCTGGAGCTAGGCGCGGTGGACTTCATCAGCAAACCGATCAATCCCACCATTGTTAGAGCACGTGTGCGAACACATCTGACCCTGAAGCTACAGAACGATCTGCTGCGCTCCATGGCGTTGATGGATGGCCTTACTGGAGTGGCCAATCGACGCAAATTCGATGAGGACATATTGGCGGATTGGCGCCAGTGCTTTCGAGAGCAAAAGCCGCTGTCGCTCATTTTAGTGGATGTTGACTTTTTCAAACGCTACAACGACCAATATGGGCACCAGGCTGGAGATGGCTGCTTGAAATCTGTTGCCCAAGCGTTATCTGAAACGGTTAGACGCCCCTACGATCTGGTCGCTCGGTATGGTGGCGAAGAGTTTGCCTGCGTTCTGCCCAATACAGATCTTTGCGGAGCGGTCCAAATTGCGGAAAAAATGCAAGAGCATATCCGGGCGCTGGGTATCGAGCATTCTGCTTCTGATGTCGATCATGTGGTGACTATTTCTCTAGGCGTCGCAACATTGACGCCCACTGATGACCTTGAATTCCAGGCGTTGATAGAAGCTGCGGACAAGCAACTCTACGAAGCGAAGAAAGCGGGCAGGGCCAGGGTATGCTCATCTGTAATGTCATCCGGGAACCGATGACGACTAGCAATGCGACGAAGCCTCTCAAGGTCATTTTGGGTTTCCTCACCAATTCAGTCGAGTTTAAATCGCTGTGTCCTGCTTCGGCTGTAGACATGGTGAAAGACCTTCGTCATTGCGCCAAATGAACTCAGGATGATAAGAGTTTTGAGCAATCTTGTCGCAGGACAAGGGGCGAAGAATGAGGCTAGAAAGAAGAAATTCAGGTATTCCGAGGTGGTATCCGTCAAACCTGTCCCTTAGCCGATGCGATTAACAGCGAGTTTTGTAGTCAGCAATGCTTGTGAATCGGTTGTTTGCTTTGGTGGCAAGGTGCCACAATAGTTTCTGACGCAGCATCATGATCAGGCGGATCAAATGGATGTCCCAACATCTCGGAATAACCAGGATTTTTTCATAGTAGAGCAGGTGCGAACTGACCGATTGCATCAGCTGTTCCGCCAATCAGTTTCTGCGGTTTTCGGTAGTTACCTAGCTGCCGTCATTCTGTGTTGGATGTGCTGGGATCGTTTTGAGCACAGCGTCGTTGTTTGGTGGATACCCATACTGACGGGATCGACGTTGTTGCGGATCTCGATGTTCATTGCCTATTTTCGCAGCCAGGAAAGTGAGCGCACACCTCAACGATGGGAGTGGAAATACTGGAGCACGCTAGTGTTATCTGCCGGTATCTGGGGCGCAGGGGCATTAGCTGTAATGCCACCAAACGACCTTTTGTCGCAGACCTTGGTCATGCTCTTTACCGTCGGAATGTCGGTCAGTGCGGTGTCCTGCTACTCCGCCTATCGATACATGACGTTAGTGTCCATCGGCTTGGTTTTGTTGCCGTGCACCACATGGCTGCTGTTTCAATCGTCAGCGATGCAGGTCGGTATGGCACTGGCCGTTTTAGTGTTCACGTCATTTGTGGCCAGCGCTACACGCAGTCTATCCGATGCATTGGAAACAGCCTTCCGTCTGACACGTGAAATCGAGCGGGCGCATAGCATTTCCACCCGTGCAGCACAGACCGATGAGCTCACTGGCCTGAAAAATCGTCGAGCTTTCTTTGACCATGCCCAGCAGTTGCATGATTACTGTAAGAATAACCGGTTGCCTTTGTGCGCCGTGATGTTGGATATGGATCACTTCAAGCATATCAACGACACCTATGGTCATCAGGTCGGGGATCAGGTTCTGCGTCAGATGGGTGTGGTCATCAGTACGTCCTTTCGTGAAACTGACGTCCATGGCAGGCTGGGTGGCGAGGAGTTCGCTGTTCTGCTCCCGGACACCTCCATTGAGGTTGCCGTTAAGATTGCTGAACAACTCATCCAGACTATCGCCGGATTGATGACTGAGCCTGTTCACTGCATAACAGCCAGCCTCGGCGTAGCGTCAACGGATACCGGTGATAACGATCTGCACAGCTTGATGAACAGTGCCGATAAAGCACTGTATCGAGCAAAAGCGCTTGGACGTAATCAAGTCGCTGTCGCTGAGTAAATCTGGTGTGTGTCAATTGTCAGAAACGGGGTCGATGGATTCATCGGTCGGGGTAGGGGTAGTGCTCCTAAATCGAGCATTCCCTCCGAAAATTTTCCGGGGGCAACTACAGCCAACTCTGGGGGAAATGCCCTGTAAATGGGGCGACAGTATGGGGTGGGTGACTCGACTCCGGGTATTTAGCTTTTCTGGTGGACGCAAACTCAAACTCCCGCACCTCTGGCGGCTGGTCAGCGCAGATCATGAACCTCATTTGTCATCGCCCGTTCACTGGCAATGTGGTTAACACGATCATCTCCTGGGTAGCCGCCTACATGGTTGCTGTGATCATCGCTAGATTCACTTCGAAAATGACCTGCGTGATCGCCGCCAAGGCCCCCAACTTCATGAACGCCATGGTAATCGCCTGGCTCGGAGTGAGCGCCAGAGCGGTCATAGGATAAATTCCTGGAGTGACCCTATCCGGAATGCCCATCGTAATGGCCGCTGCCGCAGCGCCCACTGCTGCTATTACCGCCGCCAAGATCACTGCCAGCGCGATTCGCAGTCGTTACTACTGTCACCGTCGCTTTCATTACCATGAACACCTCCGTTGTTGATTCCGCTGCCGGCCGTTTATGCCCTCCTAGGCATGAACACAGTCTCAAAAGATGGGGACTGTAAAAAGTGCCAAAGCAAGGCCAGGGCCAATAGCAAGAATCTCGACGAGAACATTCACTCGTGGAAATTTTACGAGCGGAATGAGGTAAGTTCAGCAGGGAAAGCTATTGTCTATTTGTTCATCTTGCCAGCTGCAGCCCAATCAGCTCGTCCCTGAAGTGGCTGGCAGGGTGAACTCTCTGTTTATCGTTTTGCATCGTATGATCTAAAAACATGAACACCTATCGAGAGGGAAGCATTGAAACCAGTCGACCATTTTTGGCCGATGCCTCCCGCATGATTCTGCCTGTCCAGAGGGGAAGATTTTGAGCTTTGACTTTCGGAATCATTGCCACCCAAGAGAATCAACCGACCAATACATTGGACATGTGCCATGCCTCTTCCCGCCAACACCTTAGGCTGTCTTCCTAGCCATCGTTCGCTGCTGCTAATTGCTGATTCCTACGCTCATTGGCTAACGGTGCGTGTACAGCATGGACGCGGTTGATTCTGCGCTAATAGCGGCGCGTGCCCAGTTCGCGATCACCATAAGTTTTCATATCGTGCTGGCGGCCTTCACCATCGGCTTGGCCAACTTTCTGGTCGTGCTCGAAGCACTGTGGCTGTGGCGCGGGCGAAGGATCTACCTGGACGTCTACCTTTACTGGCTAAAAGTGTTTGCCCTCAACGTCGCGGTAGGCACCGCCTCGGGTCTGATTCTGGAATACCAGTTCGGGCTAAATTGGTCGCGGCTTTCGACTCAGGCAGGAGATATTCTCGGCCCGTTGATGTTCTATGAAGTGCTGGCGGCGTTTTTCCTGGAAGCTGGTTTTCTTGGCATCATGTTATTCGGATTGAAAAAAGTTGGCCCTCGTCTGCATTTCTTTGCTACCTGCGCGGTAGCCCTCGGATCGCTGATCAGCGCGTTTTGGATTTTGTCGGCCAATTCCTGGATGCAGACACCCGCCGGTTACTCCATTGGCGCCGATGGCCGCTTCATTGCCGAAAACTGGTGGGCGATCATCTTCAATCCGTCGTTCCCTTACCGGCTTGTGCATATGACGTTGGCCGCGCTGATCGGCAGCGCCACGCTGGTGGCCGGTGTCAGCGCCTGGCAGCTATTACGGGGGGCCGAGAACCCGCGAGCTCGGCTTGCATACTCCATGGCGCTGTGGGTGATTGTGTTGCTCACCCCTGTGCAAATCCTGGTGGGAGATCTTCATGGTGAGCACAGCCTTAAAGTACAGCCGCAAAAGGTCGCTGCCATCGAAGGCTCCTGGACTCGCCCGCCTGATGGTGCAGGCGAACCATTACGCTTGTTCGCACTTCCGGACATGGCTGAGCAACGCAATCATTGGGAAGTGGCGATTCCGCGCATAGGGTCGCTCTACTTGCGGCATGACCTGAGTGGCACCATCGCCGCCCTGGATGAATTTCCGCCTGAGGACATCCCGCCTGTACCAACGGTGTTCTTCGCCTTCCGTTTCATGGTCGGCTTGGGCCTGTTGATGGTGGGACAGGGCTTGGCCAGTCTGGTGTTGCGCTGGCGACAACGGCTGTACGCAGCGCGTTGGATGCTCCGAGTCTGTGTGCTGATGGCCCCGGCTGGATTTCTGGCGATGTTGAGTGGCTGGGTGGTAACCGAAGTCGGACGCCAACCCTTCACCGTCTATGGTTTGCTGCGCACGGCTGACAGCCTGTCTTCGGTGTCTCGACAGCAGGTGGTAGGGTCAACGTGGACGATCCTGTCGTTTTATGTGGCGATCTTTGGCGTGGGTCTATGGGTGTTGCTGCGACTACTGCATGAGCCTCCTCACGAGGGCGAGCCCGGGCCGCAACCTACTCTGGCTGACGAGACGGGTAAACCTTGAGGGAATACATCCATGTTGGAGAATGACTGGATAATCCTGCTGTCCGCTGCGGCCCTGGCGTTCTCGGTATTGAACTACGTGCTGTTGGACGGCACTGATCTTGGTGTTGGCGTACTGCTCGGCCTTACCCGATGTAGTCAGCACCGTCGTACCATGGCCGTGACCATCTTGCCGATCTGGGACGCCAATGAAACCTGGCTGGTGCTGGGAGGCGGGGGGTTACTGGCCTTGTTTCCGCTGGCTTACGCCACCTTGCTGCCGGCGCTTTATCTGCCGTTTATCGCGATGTTTTTGGCGCTGGTTCTTCGCGCGGTAGCGCTAGAATTTCGAGACTACTCGCCCAGCTATCGTATCAAGCGCATGGTCGACGGCTTGCTGCTGGTCGGTTCGCTGCTGGCCGGGGCAACTCAGGGGATTGTGTTGGGTACGCTTGTACAAGGCGTGCCTAATCAGGGCGGGCAGTACAGCGGGGACGGCTGGGAGTGGTCAGGTCTGTTTCCGCTGTATTGTGGCGCGGTGCTCGTGGCGGGCTACACGTGGTTGGGCGCCTGCTGGTTGTATTGGCGCACTGTAGAAGATCTGCAACGACGATCAGGTCGACAGGCGAGGGCGCTGGCCATCGTAACCCTGGTGCTTCTGGCCGTGTTGGTTGTCTGGACAGCGACACTGGACACTCAATATGCGCATCGGCTTTCCAATCGTCTTGTCTGGCTGCCGGCCGCAACACTGCTCATTGCACTGCTGATCGGCTTCATTTTGGGTTTTCGAAGCCGCCGGCAGTATCTGCCGCTGTTCGCAGCATTGGGGATCTTCGTTTTGGCGTTCGCATTGATGATCGCAGCGCTATATCCGTTGATTGTCCCGCCGCACCTGACCTTGCAAGCTGCCGCCTCCAGTCCGAACAGTCAGGTTTTCATGTTGGTGGGTTTCGCCGTGCTGATACCGGTGACGCTCATCTACAACACCTATGGCTTCAGAGTTTTCAGCGGAAAGGTTCGTGCCGCTCGTGATTGACCGCAGCCTTTCAACGCTGGCCAACCCAATACTGGTGTACGGCGCTCTGCAAGCCTTGCACCGGGGCTATCTCCTTTAACGTCAGGGATTTAAGGCATAGTTTCTGTGCTCACCTATGCGCTAGACGGTAGCCATGACAGGAGAGTTAAACGCCAAGTGCTGACAGCTCCCAGAAGTGCAAGTGCAGGTCGATTTACCGAGGCGCATATATAGCTCCTCGATAACCAATCTTGGGGTCTGCAGTTGAGCTAAAAGCTGATCAGTAGGTCAGAATAATCAGCTGCATTTGTCCCAATACAAGGATCCCACCATGCGCAAATACATCCTGGAATACCTGTTCAACGGCGAATCCCGCACACGCATATTTGAACTCAAGCAGCCTCAGCTGCCCTTACATGAGGCGGCGATGCACCTGCTACAGCTGCATTTTGGGGATGGGGAGAACAGCCTGATCATGCCCACTGCGGACGCGACGCCGGAGGAGATTTTAGAGCAGGCTGAGCTGGTGGGGCTGACGCAGATTAAGGTCGTCGATCAATCCAGTTGATGCCAGGTGCAGCGTCCAGCAAAGCGCGCCTCGGCATATAGGGCTGCTTTTGGCCGATTGCTGTCCGTCACGATGGGCTGAATACGACCCATAGGAGACTTTCAAACCAGAGAAAACAGATCCGTGTCTGCCTGGTGATTGCCCTACAACTAAGCGTCAGACTGTTTTTTTGCCAGCCCGATGGCTGTAGTCATATGAGGTACCGCGGTATCCGTCCGGCCAAGTCATCTACCCAGCCCTGCAAAGCCAAGACATGGTGTGCACTTAAATTTAAGTGGGCACCAGTTCTAGCCTTTTAAGCGGGTATTTCATGCAGCCACAACGCCGTTCCTACTCCAAATCCTTCAAAGTCCAAGTCATTCAAGAGTGCGCCCAGCCCGGTGCCTCGATTGCCAGCGTCGCGCTGAGCTATAGCCTCAACGCGAACCTTGTCCACAAATGGATTCGGCTGCAAACGCAAAAAAACACGGTGCTGCAACCTGCTTTTATTCAGTTACCCATGCAGCTAGCCGGAGCAAATTCGCAAGCTGCATCATCGAATATCTGCGTTGAAATCCAGCATCCGCGTGGAACGGTCAAAGTGAACTGGCCGACGGAAAGCGCGGCTGCCTGCGCGACCTTTCTTCGAGACCTGTTGCGATGATCCGCATCGATTCCATCTGGCTCGCCACCGAGCCCATGGACATGCGCGCCGGCACCGAAACCGCTCTGGCGCGTGTGGTCGCCGTGTTCGGTGCGGCGCAGCCGCACTGTGCTTATTTGTTTGCCAACCGCCGCGCCAATCGCATGAAAGTGCTGGTGCACGACGGGTTGGGTATTTGGCTGGCGGCGCGCCGCCTGCATCAAGGCAAGGCCTTCTGGCCGGGTTCTCGACACGGCTCTCAGATGGAATTAGGCGCCGAACAACTGCACGCCCTGGTGCTGGGTTTGCCTTGGCAAAGAGTCGGGCCAGGCCGCGCCATTTCCATCGTGTGAAGCCTGCCATGGCCAGCCTGGCCGTGCAATTGTCCGATGAGTCTATCGCCGGTGTAGCCTTGCTCTGGCAAAATCGGCGGCATGACTTCGCTTCCAAACCTCGACCAACTAAACCCTGAA
>NZ_JBBWCB010000082.1:0-27797 GCF_039888995.1 Pseudomonas rossensis
GCATATGGACACGCCTACAGAAGGTATTTTCCCGCTCGTCCGGCTTATGGCGAACCCGTCTGTTTCCCCCACCCCGATTCAAATACGAGCCCATTTTGCGCTCGGAGCTTTTCAGCGCCGATCAGATGGCCAGTCACGGCATCACCCTGGCCGGGCAGCATCGCCTGACAACGCTGTCCGCACGGGATTCGATGCTGCCCAGGCTCGATGATAACGAGGAGTTGCTCAAACGCAGCTGCACGGCGCTGGCCAACGCGCAAGTGTCCAGCCGACGAGTGACTCCGGCAGCGGAATGGCTGCTGGACAATTACTATCTGGTCGAGGAAAACATTCGCACCGCCAGAACGCACCTGCCCAAAGGCTATAGCCGTGAGTTGCCACGCCTGATCAACGGCCCGTCCGCGGGGCTGCCTCGAGTCTATGACATCGCTCTGGAGACCATCTCCCATGGTGACGGTCGGGTCGATGAGGAAAGTCTGAGCCGCTTCATTTTTTCCTATCAGACAGTGATGCCACTTGCGCTGGGCGAACTGTGGGCGATACCGATCATGCTGCGTCTGGCGTTGATCGAAAACCTGCGGCGAGTGGCCTCGAGGGTCATGGCAAACGCCGACGAGCGCAATCTGGCCGATGACTGGGCCGAACACCTGATCGAAACCTCAGAACGAGACATCAAAAGCGTGGTGCTGACTGTTGCCGACATGGCCCGCTCCGCACCGCCGATGACCGCCGCCTTTGTCGCCGAATTCACCCGCCGCCTGCAGGGCCAAAGCGCAGCACTGGCCCTGGCGCTGAACTGGATGGAGCAGATGCTGAGTGAGACAGGCTCCAGCATCGAACGCCAGGTGCAGCTCGATGCGCAACAACAGGCAGCGGATCAGGTGTCCATTGGCAACAGCATCGGCAGCTTGCGCCTCTTGTCCGCCACGGACTGGCGCGAGTTCGTCGAGTCGATGAGTCATGTCGAGCAGATTCTCTATGAAGACCCCGCAGAAATTTACCGGGCGATGGATTTCAGTACCCGTGACAGCTACCGGCATGTCATAGAACGCCTTGCCCGAAGAAGCCCCCAGCACTCGGAAATCCAGGTCGCCCGCGCCGCGATCAATCTCGCCGCAGCCGGAACCGCCTCAGTCCCCTGCGAACTGCTGGCCCGGCATGTCGGGTATTACCTGATCAGCGCTGGGCTGCCGACGCTAGAGCGACGACTCAACGCCCGGGTGCCGCTTCATGAGCGCTGGAAACGGTTGTTGCAGCAGTCGCCGCTGATGTTTTATCTGGCGCCGGTGGCTTTTCTGACGCTCATCTTCGCCTGGCCTTTACTGGCCTCTGCGCAACGCGACGGGATGCCCGATGCGGCGCTTCTGATGATGGCGATTCCCTGTCTGATCATGACCAGCCGACTGGCGATCAGCCTGATCAACTGGTTGGTGACGTTCAGTCTGTTGCCAATGACGCTGCCAAAGATGGATTTTGCCAACGGTATACCCGATGGCGCGCGAAGCCTGGTGGTGATCCCGACGCTGATCGCCAGCCCGGCAGATGTGGATGAACTGGTGGAAGGTCTTGAAGTGCGGTTTCTCGCAAACCGCGACAACAACCTGTATTTCGCGTTGCTCAGCGATTTTCTGGATGCACCTGATGAGACTCAGCCGCAAGACTCCGAGCTGCTCACACAGGCCTCCCGTGCAATCACCCTGCTCAACCGAAAATACGCGGACGGACTCAGCGACCGATTCTTTCTGCTGCATCGGCCGCGTCGCTGGAACGCGAGCGAACGTGTGTGGATGGGCCACGAGCGCAAACGCGGCAAGCTGATTGAACTCAACGCCCTTTTACGTGGCCATGGACTGGAGCGCTTCAACGCCATCGTCGGCGACATCACGCCATTGCGCGGGGTGCGTTACGTGATCACGCTGGACACCGACACCCTGCTGCCGCGCGATGTCGCCCGCCAATGCGTGGCGGCCATGATGCACCCGCTGAATCGTCCGTTGTTCGACAGTGGCGGCGAGCAGATCATTTCCGGCTACGCGGTGTTGCAACCGCGAGTGGGCATCAGCCTGACCAGCGCCACGCGCTCTATTTACGCCCGGCTGTTTGGCAGTGATGCCGGCGTCGATCCCTACACTCGGTCCGTATCGGACGTTTACCAGGACCTGTTCCAGCAAGGCTCGTTCATCGGCAAGGGCATCTACGACGTGGACGCGTTCACCTGCGCCCTGGAAGGTTGCTTGCCGGATAACCAGATTCTCAGCCACGACCTGATCGAAGGGTGTTATGCACGATCCGGCCTGCTCAGCGACGTGCAAGTCTACGAGCAATACCCCTCGCGCTACGGTGCCGATGTCAAACGACGGCATCGCTGGGTTCGCGGCGACTGGCAACTGCTGCCGTGGACATTGCCCTGGGCGCGCAACGCCGACGGCAAGTGGGTGCGCAACAGGCTGAGCGTCATGGCACGCTGGAAGATTCTGGACAATCTGCGACGCAGCCTGGAACCGCTGGCGCTATTGCTGATGTTTGCATGGGGTTGGTTTGCCAGCAGTCAGCCAATGAACTGGACCCTGACAGTCATCGGGTTGATGGTGATTCAACCGTTGCTCCGAGCGGTGACCGATCTGATGCAGCCCCCCGTCGATGTGCCCTATGGACAATACCTCAGGGCGCTGCTGGGTGATCTAGTACAAGACCTCGCCCGGACTGGTCTGACGCTCGCCTGGCTGCCCTTCGAGATGTTCTACAGCGCCGACGCCATCCTGCGCTCGCTCTGGCGAATCGGCTTCAGCAGACGCCGGCTTTTGCAATGGCAGCCTTCGCGCGAGGTGGAGCGCACCACCGAAAACCGGCTGTCAGGCCTGTATTGCCAGATGTGGATCGCGCCGGTGTCGGCCCTGATCTCACTGGCCCTGCTGGCGAGGGATCCGCAGACGCTGGCCATCGCCGGTCCGCTGCTGCTGTCGTGGTTAGCGGGCCCCTGGATCGCTTGGTGGCTCAGTTCCGCACCCAAGCAGTCGGTGTTCGCACCGTCTACGGATGACTTGCGCTTCCTGCGGTTGCTGGCGCGCAGAACCTGGGCGTTCTTCGATCAGTACCTCGGGCCTCAGGATCACTGGCTGCCACCGGACAACGTGCAGGAAGAACCCAGGCCGGCCATTGCCCATCGCACCTCGCCGACCAATATGGGCATGTCGCTGCTCGCCCACCTGGCCGCTCACGATTTCGGTTACTTGAGCACCGAACGGCTGCTGTCCCGGCTTGCGGCGTCGCTGGACAGCATGGACAGTCTGGAGCGTTATCGGCAGCACTTCTATAACTGGTACGACACGCAGACCCTCGAGCCGCTGCGTCCGCATTACGTCTCCACCGTCGACAGCGGTAACCTGGCGGGCCTGCTGTTGACCTTGAGTACCGGCATTGCGCAGCTTGCAGACGCCCCGATGTTCGGCCCTGCCGTGATCAAGGGCCTGCGCGATACCCTGGATATCCTTGCAGATTCCCAGCGCGCCTCGGGGTCGGATGAATTCGCCCTGCAACTGAGAAAAGGCCTTGAACCGGTCTCGCAAGCTGCGACCCCTGAGGCGCTGGCAGACCTGCTGCACACGGTTCGCATCATGGTCACAGACAAGCAAGCGGACACCGACGAGGAAAGCCTCTACTGGCGAGAAGCGTTTACGCGTCAATGCATCGACTGGACAGAAGAACTGCAGCGCTATCGCCTCCCTGCCCCCTTGGTTACGATTGAATCGCCTCGCACCTTGCGTCAACTGGCAGATCTGAACCCCGCCGACTGGGCCACCGACCACCACCCTGAAATCGAGCGGGTCCGCAGTGACGCCGAGCAGCGTCTGGAAACCGTGAAGCGTCTGGCGTTGTCAGCGGCATCGCTGGCGCAGATGGATTTCTCGTTGCTTTACGACAACCAGCGTGACCTGTTTGTCATCGGTTACAACGCCGAGGAGCGCAGGCTCGACACCGGTTACTACGACCTGTTGGCGTCCGAGGTGCGGCTCACCAATTACGTGGCCATCGCTCAAGGACAAATCCCCCAACGCGCCTGGTTCACCCTGGGAAGGCTGCTGAGTGAAAACGCTGGCGTACCGACGTTGCTGTCCTGGTCGGGCTCGATGTTCGAATACCTGATGCCAATGCTGGTGATGCCCAACTTCGAGGGCAGCCTGCTAGACCAGACTTGCCGCGCCGCCGTGTCGGTACAGATCGAACAGGGCAACAGGCTGGGCATTCCCTGGGGCGTTTCGGAATCGGGTTACTCCACCGTCGACGCGCACTTCAATTATCAATACCGCGCCTTCGGCGTTCAGGCCCTGGGGCTCCAGCGCGGGCTGAGCAATGACGTTGTGATAGCGCCCTACGCCAGCGCCCTGGCGTTGATGGTCGATGCCGATGCAGCCTGTAAAAACCTGCAACGCCTCGCCCTGCAAGGCTCTGCTGGACGTTTCGGTCTGTATGAAGCAGTGGATTACACCGAGGCCCGCTTACCGCGTGGCCAACACTTCGTCGTGGTCCGGTCGTTCATGGCTCACCACCAGGGCATGAGCTTGCTGGCCTTGACCAGCCGACTGCTCGATCAACCCATGCAAGGGCGATTCGAGGCCGACCCGGCGCTGCGATCAGCCCTGCTGCTGCTACAGGAGCGGGTGCCGAAATCCACCGCGCCGTACCTGCAAACCACACAGTCGCCCGTACTCGGCGATGTTGGCCAAGGTCAGGATGCGGGGCTTCGGGTGTTCTCTGATCCAGGACGCAAGCGTCCGGCCGTGCAATTGCTTTCCAACGGTCGCTACCATGTCATGCTGACCAGCGGCGGCGGTGGTTACAGCCGCCGCAATGAGATGGCGATCACTCGTTGGCAGGAGGACACCTCACAGGACAATTGGGGGATGTTCTGCTACCTGCGCGATGTCCAGACCAACACGGTCTGGTCGGCTGCGCATCAACCGACTATGCATCAACCCGAGAGCCACGAGGCGATCTTCTGCGATTCCCGTGCAGAGTTCCGTGCGCGCAACCTGGAATTCGACACGCACCTGGAGATTGTTGTCTCACCTGAAGACGACATCGAACTGCGCCGCCTGCATGTCACCAACCGAGCGTCATCGGCCAAGACACTGGAGATCACCACCTACGCCGAAGTCGTGCTGACAACCCCGGTCAACGACGCGATGCACCCGGCGTTCAGCAAGCTGTTCGTGCAGACCGAATTACTGACTGCGCTTCAGGCCATTATCTGCAGCCGCCGACCCCGGGCCAGCGATGAGCCGACGCCGTGGATGTGCCATTTGCTGGCGGCACACGGGGTGGACATCGATGCGATCTCGTACGAAACCGATCGCGCCCGATTCATCGGCCGAGGACGCAGCCTTGTGTCACCTGCCGCCCTTGATGCCAATTGCCAGCGCTTGTCAGGCAGTGCAGGCCCGGTGCTCGATCCGGTGATCGCGATTCGCTGCAGGATTACCTTGCAACCCGGCCAACAGGCCACCATCGACTTGGTAACCGGTGTCGCCGACAGCCGTGATGACTGCCTTTATCTCATCAACAAATACCGCGACCGCCACCTCGCCGACCGGGTGTTCGACCTGTCCTGGACCCATAGCCAGGTGCTTCTGCGTCAGCTCAACGCCTCGTTGTCCGACGCCCGTCTGTTCGAGCAGATGGCCTCGTCGCTGCTTTATGCGAACGCCTCGATGCGCGCCAACCATGCGGTGCTGATCGCCAATCGCCGCAATCAGCCGGGACTCTGGGGTCAGGCCATCTCCGGCGACCTGCCCATCGTTTTGCTGCAAATCCAAAGCCTGGACAATATCGCCCTGGTGCAGCAATTGATTCAGGCCCACGCCTACTGGCGGCAAAAAGGGTTGGTGGTCGATCTGTTGATCTGGAACGAAGATCAGGCGGGTTATCGCCAGCAACTGCAGGACGCGATCCTGGGCCTTATCACCTCAGGCAGTGAAGCCACTCTGCTGGATCGTCCGGGCGGGATTTTTGTGCGCCCCGCGCAGCAGATGTCGAATGAAGATCGCGTGCTGTTCCTCTCGGTTGCCCGGCTGGTGCTGAGCGAAGGTCTGGGCAGCCTGGCCGAACAGATTCATCGCCGCAAAGTATCACCGGTGCACGCGTCGTTTGTGGCGACCCGGCATTTTCAAGCTCGGCCGGCATCGGTACGACCGAACCGTCCCTTCCTGCTTTTGAGCAACGAATATGGCGGCTTCAGCGCCGATGGCGGTGAGTACATCATCACCGGGCTCGCGCCCAATCCGACACCCGCACCCTGGGTTAACGTGATCGCCAATGCACAACTCGGCACGGTGGTCTCGGAAGCCGGCAGTGCCTATACCTGGGCCGAAAACGCCCATGAATTTCGCCTGACGCCCTGGCACAACGACCCGGTCACCGATCGCAGCGGCGAAGCCATTTACCTGCGCGATGAAGAGACCGGGCACTTCTGGTCTGCGGCGCCTCAACCCTGCCCCGGACAAGGCCCGTACCAGACCCGTCACGGTTTCGGTTACAGCGTGTTCGAACATGAAGAAGACGGCATTTACAGCGAGCTATGGATCTATGTGGCGCTGGATGCGCCGATCAAATTCTCGCGGCTATTGTTGAGCAACCGCTCGGGACGCCAACGGTCATTGTCGGTCACAGGGTATGTGGAATGGGTGCTGGGCGACCTGCGCAGCAAATCGGCGATGCATGTGGTCACCCAATCGGATCCCGCCAGCGGGGCCTTCTTCGCCCGCAACGCCTATTCGGTGGAGTTTTCCGAGCGGGTGGCGTTCTTTGACACCGACACGATCGATCACGGTGTCAGCGGTGACCGTACTGAATTCATTGGCCGCAGTGGCACCCTGGCCTCACCGGCAGCGATGCAGCACGCCGGTCTGTCCGGGCGCATGGGGGGCGGTCTGGACCCTTGTGCCGCCCTGCAAGTGTCGATCGAACTCGGCGATGGTGATACCAGGGAAGTCATTCTGCGCCTGGGGGCGGCGTCTTCCAGTAACGCCGCCACCCAGCTGGTGCAACGTTATCGGGGCAGCCTGGTGGCCGCCGAGGAGTTGCAGAAAGTACGGGAACACTGGCGCTCATTGCTCGGGGCCATTCGTATCGAAACAGGCGCGCCTGCGGTCGACGTCATGGTGAATGGCTGGTTGATGTATCAGGTCATCGCGTGCCGTTTCCTGGCCCGAAGCGGCTACTACCAGTCAGGTGGCGCCATCGGTTTTCGCGATCAGCTGCAGGACAGCATGGCGATGATCCATGCCGATCCGGCAGCCGTGCGAGCGCATCTGTTGCTGTGCGCCGGCCATCAGTATATGGAAGGCGACGTGCAACACTGGTGGCACCCGCCGATGAATCGAGGGGTTCGCACCACCTGCTCCGATGACTTTTTGTGGCTGGTGGCCGCCACCAACCGCTATGTCGAAATGACCGCAGACGTGGGTGTACTGGAAGAGGCCGCCGGGTACCTGGAAGGACGAGAACTGGGGACCGGCGAAGAGTCCTACTATGACCTCCCCGGGGTATCGCCCCTGCGAGAGTCCCTGTATCAACACTGCGTGCGCGCCATCGAACACAGCCTGCGCCGCGGTCATCACGGGTTGCCGCTGATGGGCTCTGGTGACTGGAACGACGGCATGAATCGCGTCGGCCATCTGGGTGCAGGTGAAAGTGTCTGGCTGGGCTTCTTCAGCTATCAGGTGCTGGAGCAATTTGCGGTGACCGCTCGCCTGCACGGTGATCACGCATTTGCCAAACGCTGCAGCGACAGCGCGGTGACACTGCAACGCAACCTCGATCAAGCTGCCTGGGACGGCGCCTGGTATCGCCGTGCCTGGTTCGATGACGGACAAATGCTCGGCTCGGCGAGCAATGAGGAATGTCGTATCGATTCTATTGCTCAAAGCTGGTCAGTGCTGTCAGGGGCCGGCTCTGCCGTCCGCCAGATTAAGGCCATGCAGTCATTGGATGAGCATCTGATCAAACGTGACATCCGCGCCGTATTGCTGCTTGACCCACCATTTGACAAGGGCGCCCTGGACCCCGGCTACATCAAGGGCTACGTGCCTGGCGTGCGCGAGAACGGAGGTCAGTACACGCATGCTGCCGTTTGGGCGGGCATGGCGTTTGCGCAGTTGGGTGAAGCCGGCAAAGCATGGGAACTGCTGAATCTGATCAACCCCGCTGCCCCTGCCAACAACGCTCAAATCGATACTTATAAGGTCGAGCCCTATGTCATGGCCGCGGATGTCTACGGCGCCGCGCCCCATGCCGGGCGAGGGGGCTGGACCTGGTATACCGGTTCTGCCGGCTGGATGTACCGGCTGATTGTCGAGTCATTGTTGGGCGTTCAACGCAGCGGCCGCACGCTCAGAATCGAACCGCTGATACCCGTCGACTGGCCGGGCTTCATCTTGCACTACCGCTTCGGCAGAACCCTCTACCACTTTGATGTGCGTCAGGGCAGTTCGAACATCACCTCCATTACCCTCGATGGCCAGCCATTGAGTGACTCTGCGCTGACACTGGATGACGGCGTTCTGGAGCATTGGGTTCGGGTAGATTGTCGCGCCCGGTCACCCAGGCCTCAGGCGCTGGAATACGAGCATGCCGCCGATGAATAGACATTGATCACCAGCCATGGCGTGCATGGGAGTACCCTGAGTGGGCACGTCCCTGTTCCGCCACGGATACTCTGTCATGCATGCCTCCCCCAATCCAAGCCACAATCATCTACTTGCGGCGCTACCGGCCGTCGACCTCCAGCGCCTTGTTCCGCATCTGGAGCAGGTCAGTCTGGCGCTGGGCGATGTGCTGTATGAACCGGGGGACACCTTGCGGCACGTTTACTTTCCGACCGACGCCATCGTTTCCCTGCTTCATGTCACGGAAAACGGCTCGTCAGCCGAAATCGCCGTGGTCGGAAACGAGGGTTTGATCGGCATAGCGCTGTTCATGGGCGGCGAAAGCACATCCAGTCGGGCGGTGGTGCAAAGTGCCGGTGGTGCATTTCGCCTGCCTGGGCAAAAGCTCAAGAAAGAGTTCAACCGTCATGGCGATCTGCTCCTGCTGATGCTCCGTTACACCCAGGCGCTGATCACGCAGATGTCACAGACCGCCCTGTGCAATCGCCATCATTCGATCGATCAGCAATTGTGTCGATGGCTGCTGTTGTCGCTGGATCGCCTGCACGGCAATCGCCTGAACATGACCCAGGAGCTGATCGCCAACATGCTGGGCGTGCGCCGCGAAGGCGTCACGGAAGCGGCCGGCAAACTGCAGCGTCAAGGCGTCATCGAGTACAGCCGAGGCCAGATCACGGTACTGGATAGAGCGCGCCTGGAACGGCTCAGCTGCGAGTGCTACCAGGTGGTCAAGACCGAAACCGATCGGCTGTTGCATTACACCCGTCGTCAGGACGAGTGATGCGTTCGAATTGATTGCCGGCGGCAATACCGGCTGTCCCTTAAACCTGTCAGCGAGCGGATACTGCTCCCGCCAACCCCGCATAAGAATAGGGTGAACAAGCGATCCAGGGACGGATGCAGCGCAAACAGTGGGTCACAATTGATCAATGACCCGCAAAGCTTTAGCGTAGTCCCGAACTCAGCGTCACCAAGATATCGCAGGCAGCGACAGACCACCTTTCCCGCGAATCCCCCGCTTTAGTAGATATGTGCGCGCGGCAGCTCTTGGCTAGTAGCAGCCAAGAGCGATAGGCAGCAATCGGCCAGGAGCTGCCGGTGGTCGTTGCATTTCGCTTGTCACCGGCGTTTGACTAAGCTCAACAAATCGGTACGAACTGAAACTCAAGTGGGGAGACGACTATGTATGCGGTCATAAGAACCTACTCAGGTCCTGGTGCAAAGCAGCTTTTCGATGTTTTAGAAAAGCAAAAGGCCGACGTCGAAGCTGCCCTCAGAAAAGTGGCTGGCCTCGCAAGCTACACACTGCTACCTCTCGGTGATGGCGGTATGTCGGTGACTGTTTGCACGGACAAGGCCGGCACCGATGAGAGCATGAAAGTCGCTCGCGACTGGATTCAGAAAAACGCCTCGCACATCCACGCGACCCCGCCGGTCGTAACGGAAGGCCCGGTCATTGTGCAGATCAATTAGCGCGCCCCTTGCGTTCGCGTGAACATTTTTACCTGCTTGTGCAGCAGAAATCGGCAAGGAGTCTAATATTGAAATGCCATAGGTCGGTCCATCCCCTATCTGCGTAATGATGCGAGGGACCGTTGGCATGTAGGCGGCTTTGGAGCCAACACCGGACCGGTGTTGGCTAAATAGATTTCAACTTGGAGGGAACCATGAGCAATCTCATCGCCAGCGGCGAGCCACCTGAAGCCGTCCGCCTCATGGTCAAGGTTTATGCCTACTTGCTGCTCGCAGGATTTGCGTTTGTTCCGGCCTATCTGATTGGCTACTTATACGTCTTTCAAGACCCCACCCTTATTTTCGAACACCACCTGTTCCATATCATTGCGATCACGGCAGCCACATTGGCGGGCCTGTTTGTTACTTACGTAACCTGGCGCTGCTATCAGTCATCGGGAGATCCGCTGCTGCGATGGATGACGCTTGGTTTTCTCGGTTTTGTACTGATCTACGCGTTGCATGGTGCGTTCACCGGGCAAGCACACCACAATATCTGGCTCTTCCTGCTTTATGGACCGGCCTCTCGACTGGTCATGTCGATTCTGCTGTTAGTCGGAATGCTGTCGTACCACCGCCCACCCGATGCTGCGGACCAACGAATGAAGGCCCGCCCGTGGTTGACTTGGATAGGACTGTTCCTGCTGGTTGATGTGGCAGTGGCGTACGTCGCGAATTCATCGATCGCCGGCAATCTCGCGGTGCGCCTCTCGATGGAAGGTGGTGCGCTCATTCTTTCCGCATTGACCGCGGCAATACTCCTGCTGCGCCGTATCCGTTCGCCGCTGATGATGATTTTTGTCATCTCGGTCACCGCGTTCGCGCTGTCATCGCTTGCCTTCATCCTTGCACGTCCGTGGAACCACATGTGGTGGCTCGCTCATGCGATCTTCGCCGGTGGATTCTTCATGTTGAGCTATGGGGTCGTGCAAGCGTTCCTCACCACGAGGTCGTTCTCGAAGATTTACAGCCAAGAGGAGTTGATGGTGCGTCTTGCCGAAGCGATGGCGTATACCGAGAGCGCCCTGC
Organism: Pseudomonas rossensis; assembly: GCF_039888995.1. Lineage (NCBI taxonomy): Bacteria > Pseudomonadati > Pseudomonadota > Gammaproteobacteria > Pseudomonadales > Pseudomonadaceae > Pseudomonas > Pseudomonas rossensis. The sequence goes on from NZ_JBBWCB010000082.1 coordinate 11,205, forward strand.
AGGAACTCCAGCGCACCAATCAAGAACTCGGGCATCTTGCGGCGACCGATCCACTGACTGGCGCTGATAATCGGCGTCGGTTCATGGAGCGGGTCGAAGTCGAAATTGGCCGGACGAAGCGCGGCGGTGAGCCGTTCTCCGTGTTGGCACTCGATCTGGATAATTTCAAGTCCATCAACGATCGCTTCGGGCATCAGGTTGGCGATGACATCCTGAAGAGCTTCGTGGAGAAATGCCTCGATTCGATCCGGCCGTATGACGGCGTAGCCCGAGTGGGCGGGGAAGAATTCATGATACTGCTACCTCAGACTTCACTTGAAGGCGCGCACGTAATCGCTGAGCGTCTGCGAAGCACCGTTGCAAATAATTCTTTTCATGGCCTGCAGCGGTTAACCGTGGTCACCGTGAGCATCGGTGTATCGCAATCTGGCCGCGACGGCGACACCATCGAGGCCATTCTGCGTACAGCCGATCAACGCCTGTATCACGCTAAACACGAAGGCCGTAACCGTGTAGTCACTACCATCAAAACCAGCCTCCAATCGCTGTGAAAGCGTCGGCACCGATACCCAGCTTTGCGCCACAGCATTGGGCGTTAGGCAAGGGGTGTTGATCGATTGTTGCCCATCGCGACAGGCAGCAATCGGCCAGAAGCTGCCAATCAATATGAGCAGAAAGCAGCCAGAAATGGTCAGAGGTTTTTCATAATGTTCAACGAGTAAATAGTCCATTGAGCTTTCGGGTTCAAAGTCTGCGGGCAATTTCCTTCCACATGTAGTCGTAGTTGTATTGCAGCCATCGGACCAGCACCTTATCAAACTGCCTGCGTAACCAATTACGCTCCCGCGCCGCCAGCCTTTCCTCAATCCTCGCTCTGAGCCAGTCGGGGTCAAAGCCTGTCCAGACAGTGGGCAAGACTGCTGAAAGGTTGGAGAAGCACACGGGCGCCACTTCTGAATAAAAGATTTCGTAGAGTACGTCAGGATCAACGCCTTTGACCTGGCGCGCGATGTAGTCGTAATCGGTCGGAAAATAGTTAAATGGTTCGGACAGTGCGGCTCTGACGTCTGTCAGTTGTGGTTCGGTTAGAAAATGTCCCAATGCGAAAATTCCTCCAGTTCCTCATCCAGCGAGTCCGCGACCACTCCGCCTGCGACGCCACCGGCGACCGATCCCACCAAGACCACCGCAATTGCGCAGATCGGGGCTCCAGGGCCACACAACGCACTGACGCCAAACCCAGCTAGTACGCCGCCTAGCGCACCGCCACCGACGATGATGCCTTGCCGGGCCGTTTCTTTGGGCTTGTTTTCAGCGTTCAGGATTTGATATGTCGCCAGGGCTGCGGTCACGAGAACGCCGAGTTTGCCCATGATCATCATTTTTTTAGTGCCTTGCGTGAACTTGGCATCGTCCCGGCCGGCGGCTTCCAAAATGGTGTAATGAACCTTCTTCTGCTCTGCGGCTGAAAGGCTTTCGTAGCTCTTTTTGAAGAGATCGTTAGAGTAACGATCCAAAAGCCATTTTAGTGTTCTGCCGTCTTTTTTCTTCCTTTGGACAACCGCCAGGCCCTGCGCAGAGGTCCATTTGCGATGTTCCATCAAAATTTTGTTTCGCATTTCATGACCGAACGCCACACCTTCTTGCGCCGTGATCTTTCCAGCTTTCACATCAGCAAATGTTTGCTCAGACATGCGCTTAATATTTTTGAGGTAACTCATCCGAATTTTTTCATCAGAGATGGCATCCAGCGAAAACCTTAGCGCAGTGCCCTCCATCAACTCTAACGCCCTATCGAGGGGCGAGTCTTGCAAGGCGTGCTCACGCTGAACAACATAGCTGCCGGTGACAATGTACGGCTCTGTCATAGGATGGTCCTTATCCTAGAATTTGGTTCAATAGGCTCTCGGTGAGCGAGGGCGCCTCTGCGGATGCTTGCTCTTCAAACTTGAGCATCACGCACGTTGTGCCCGATGGGTTCGAAAATCTAACAGCGTTGTCCTTATCGAATACGCCGGGGAGCGATGAGCCGTCCTCAAAGTGCGCGGTGCACGATAAGCCCTCATAGCTTTCTTCAACAGGGATTCTGAAGCCGATCCAGCTTGCGTAACCCGCCAACAACGAGGGAGGAACAAACTCGCAGGCTGTATGGGTACTGCCAATTATCACCGTCCCCGACCCGCCAACTACAACGCCGCCGTGGGTGCCGCCAGTATCGATGGTTGCGGCATTCTTGCCGTTGATGAACACAGTCGAAGACAGCCCTGATGAAAGCGCACTGCAGCACGTGCAGGTGTCACCTTGACGTGCTGCGGAAAGTCCGTCGAAAAACACGTCGGGAGAGCCTGCCGCAATGGGATTAGTACCGTGCCCCGGCAACGGGCAACTGTATGGATCACTCTTACGCGCTGCTGGCTTAGCCACTATGACCTCCTGTCAAATCCGTGTGAGCGTCGTAACCTACCAGAACAGATCGCCCATTAGAAATCTCCGTGATGATGGGTGCATGCAATGATCAGCAATCAGCGCCTGCATGAACTGATCAGCGCTTGAACCAAGAATTCACTATGGAGTGAAGAAAAAGCTGCATTTGATTGCAAAGGTCAACGGCAGCAATCGGCCGAGGTTGTGTAAAAACGTTTTTGAGCGCGACAGGTACTCAAAACTGGACTGGAAATCGCGCTTCTACGCGAAATCCACATCTGCTGACGTGCCGATAAATTTCGGATTTAACGTAGACGCGCTCACTTCAATTTTGGCGAAGCGTTTTTACACACTCTGGGCCAAAAGCAGCCGGTGGACGGAGCGATAGCAAATGAGTAGCTATGCTTAGTCTGTGGCGGAAACTGATTGTGCAGCCGGGAATTACAGACACGCGCGTCGATCGCCTCATCACTGATATTCTATAGGCAGCCCGCGAAATATGACGTCCTTGATCTCATCGATCATCGAGTTCCTGACGGCGCACCCGCATGTCGCCTATCTGGCGGTGTTTCTCCTGGCACTTTCCGAGTCAATCCCGATCATCGGTGTCGTCGTTCCCGGCACCGCCGTGATCCTCGCGCTCAGCCCCCTGGTCCCGAGCGGCATATTATTGCTCTGGCCGATGCTGGTCGCCGCCACGTCAGGCGCGATCGCGGGTGATGGTCTTTCGTTCTGGCTTGGGCACCGATACCACCGCGAGATTCTTGGTCTCTGGCCGCTGAACCGGCACCCCAAACTGATTCAGCGCAGCGAAGCCTTTTTCACCCGTCATGGCGACAAAAGTGTCTTTCTCGCGCGCTTCACACCGGGCGTCCGCGCCTTTGTTCCGCTCCTTGCCGGCACGCTGGGGATGGCGGTCAGTCGGTTCTATGCCGTCAATGTCGCGTCGGCGCTCGCCTGGGCTCCGTCGCATATCCTGCCCGGTGTGCTCGTCGGCGCAACGTTCAGCATTCTCGGTGCGGCCGCAAAGCCGCTCGCGATCCTGCTGGCCATTCTAGTCGCGGCGGGCTGGGCGGTCCTGCTTATCGTGCGCTGGACGTTGCGTCACGGCATCCCCTACCTCATCGTCGGAGTGGAGCGGCTACGGAGCTGGGCCGGCACCCACGACACCTGGTTGAGCCGGCGACTTACCAGCTTGCTCGATCCTTCACGGCCCGAAGCGCGGGATCTCGCACTACCGACTGTCCTTCTCGTCGGTGCAGCCTGGCTTTTCTTCGGTGTCCTTGAAGACGTCGTGAGCGGTGACCCGTTGCTGCTCGCAGACAGCGCGATATACCGCGCCCTCCAGGATCTACGCACAACACTAGGCGATGCGGTGATGATTGCCATCACAGAACTCGGTGACACCAAGGTCGTGGTGGCGGTCACGATTGCTGTCTTGCTATGGCTCATGTGGAAACGCGCCTGGCGTACAGCAGCCTATTGGCTGGTGGCAATCGCCGGCGCTTCGGTGTTCAACATTGTCATCAAAGTAGCGTTGTATCGAACTCGCCCTGGAGAGCTTATCTATTCCGGGTGGAGTGCCTTTTCCTTCCCCAGCGGCCATAGCACGATCAATGTCGTGCTATACGGTTTCCTCGCCTTTCTCATCGCGCGTGATATCCGCCCGGCACGGCGGCTCGCGGTCGCTATTGGCGCAGCCACCCTGATATTTCTGATTGCATTCTCGCGCCTCTACCTCGGTGCGCATTGGCTTTCCGACGTGCTCGGGGGACTGGCATTCGGGTCCGCGTGGTTGGCGCTACTCAGCCTGTTCTACCTGCGGCGGCAGGCCGAGCGCATTGGGTCAGGGGGGCTGCTTGCCCTCGGATGTGCGGCACTTATCCTTGCCGGCGGCTTCAATATCTATCGCAGCCATGCGACGGACAGCGGTCGTTATGTCGTCAAGGTGGGGACGCCGACCATGGCCGCCACCGATTGGTGGGCGTCGGATTGGCAGCAACTGCCGGCGCGGCGTATCGATCTCACGGGCGAGACGAATGAGCCGCTGACGTTCCAATGGGCCGGTGGCCTGCAGGACCTGCAACATGTCCTGCAACGGAGCGAGTGGCGCGCCTCGGCGGCATGGACACTGTTGAATACCCTGAATTGGCTTACCGCCCAGGCTGACCCTGCCGATCTTCCGGTCATTCCTCTTTTCGCTAGTGGTCGCCTTCCCAGTCTGGGACTCTCGTTCGACCGCATAGCGCTGACGCACCTAACGGTTCGCGGCTGGTGCTTCGCTTGTGGGTCGTCGATTTCGAGCTCACAAACGGGCGAACTATGCCGCTGTGGATTGGCTCGGTTGTCGAAGAGCGTTTCTATCATCCACTATCCCTCGTCACCTTGACGTCAACACAGCCCGATGCGAATGCACCGCGGAGAACGCTAGCGGCCGTACTTGACGGTGGGCGGCTCCTTTCTCGGACCGAAGGAACGGCAGATGCGGATTGGGATGGGCAGGTCCTGTTAGCTCGCCACGGTGAAAAACAGAAATGAATGACCGTCTAGGGTCGAATGCTGCACCTCCTGACAGGCACCTAACGGCCGAGAGTGTGTAAAAACGCTTCGTCACAATTGAAGTTTGCGCGTCTATGCGAAATCTGAAAATTATCGGCTGTTCAGCCGATCTGGATTTTGCGTAGAAACGCGATTTTCAATCCAACACTGCGCTCCAATCGCGCTGAAAACGTTTTTACACAGTCTCGGCCATAAGCGGTCGAAGCTGCGTCGCATCGAGGACCGACTCATGCTCCCAGCACTAATCTACACTCCTGGCTAATGGTTCGATCAATGCTGCATCTGACATCGGCAACGCAAGTAGATGTCCAACCTCCGTCCCACTTCACTAGATAGAGGTCAGTTATGCCCAGCAACTCCATTCGAGCACTGCTCACCACTATCTTGGTCACGGCCTCCTGCTTATCAGGCGCTGCCGAGTCCGCAGCAGCGAAAAGTACAGGAGAGAACGATATGTCCCACCCTTCGGCATTGTCCTATGAAGTACTCGTTACTGACGGGGTAATTAGGGCGAGCGATAAACGCCTACCCAATGGTGATCGCATCGTTTCATCGCCGATCACCTCAACCCTGATCTTCGGGAAAACCGACGCTGTGCTGATCGATCCGCCAATGAGCCGTGAGCAAACGCAAAAGGTCAGCGACTGGGTTGCGCAATCCGGTAAGCACTTGAAATACATCTACGTGACCCACGGACATGGCGATCACTGGTTCGGCACTGAACAGATCCTCGAGCGGTTCCCAGGGGCCACTGTATATGCCACCGAAGGCACGATCCGGCTCATGCACCAGCAGGCCACTGTCGGACGCGAAAAGGTATATGACAAGGACTTTCCCGGGCTCATTGGAAAGACCGATGTTATTGCTCAACCGATACCTGCTGAAGGCTTCACACTTGAGGGCAATACCATCCAGGCCATAGATGTCGGTCATACAGATACTGACGACACCACGGTGCTGTATGTGCCGTCCATGGGACTGGTGGTGGCCGGCGACGTTGCCTACAACGGTGTACACCAATATCTCCTCGAAGGCGGCAACGGGGGGCTCCAAGCTTGGGTCAAGGCGATTGACCAAGTAGAAGCTTTGAAACCGCGCATCGTTATTGCTGGGCACAAACAGAAAAATCGTGCCGATGATCCAGTCATTCTGGAGCAGACCCGCCAGTACCTGTTGGATGCCATAGAACTACTCGCCGAGAAGCCGACCCCACGTGAGTTCTTCGACAAGATGATCGAACTCCACCCCGACCGCATCAATCAAGGACCGCTCTGGTACAGCGCTATCGGACTGCTCGGAACGCCGACTGCATCTTCGGGCGACGCCCCCCAGCCCAAGAATTAAACCTTTACCCGTCTAGCTGAGGATCGCCCCCATGCCTACTTTATTGACCCGTATAGTACTTCTCGCAAGCCTGGTTACAGCCCCGTATTTCGCGTTTGCGGCTGAAGAAAAAGTCACCTTCTCCGTTGAGGGAATGAACGTCGTCGGCACCCTGAACCTGCCCGACGGCGTTAAGAAGCCCCCGGTAATTCTGCTACTTCACAGTTTCGGGGGCAGTAGGGATGAGGGGATCATTCCGGCCGTCAATGAAGGTATCTTTGCCCGGGCCGCACGTCTTTGGGCCGAACAAGGCATTGCCAGCCTCCGTATCGATTACCGTTTTGATGGCGACAGTGATGGTGCAAAGACCGACGGCACACTCGATACGGATGTTGAGGATGGGCTGGCTGCGCTCGACTTTCTGGCCAAGTCCGGGCGCGTCGACGCCAACCGCATGGCGCTTGTTGGATGGAGCATGGGCGGAGCAATTGGTGCTGCTGTAGCAGGACGGACCCCGCATAAACTCGACGCGGTCGCACTTTGGAACCCTGCGACCAATATGGGAGCCGCTTTCCCGCTGCTGTGGGGCTCCGAGAAGATCAAGGAAGCATTGCACAGCGGTGACACCCCCGTCGTACTGGCAGTACCTGGTGGTGGCGAGGTCAAGCTTAAATCCGCGTTCTTTGTCAGCTTGATGACCCTCGATGCCGCCGCCGAGATCACCCAATACAAGGGGCCACTGCTCGTCGCCGTCGGCACTAATGACGACATCGTTTCTCCGCAGCCAACCCTCGGGAAAAGCTTTATCAGCTATCACCCCGGAGAACATGAGCTGCTTGTCCGGCCCATGGATCACGCCTTCAACATGACCAAAGACGAGAAGCAGATCGACGAGCTGATTTCGATTACCGCTACCTTCGTCAAGAAACACATTCGCTGATCCCGGTATCCCCGACTATTTCAAGTTGCTTGAAACGAGTCCCTTGCCGTTGACTAACGACTGGCAAGGGGCTTAGTCGCTAAAGCCGTATGACGTGACCGTGTTCGGCGAATGCGTGAGCGTCAACACGAAGACCACGCAACGGCACCTGGACTCAGACGTTGACCGGAAAAGAACCGTTCCATGTCTCAGTCGAATCAACAAAAACGGCCGTTTTCTGCCCTTCATGACTGACTGCTTTGGGTCGGTTAGCGACCACCACGCAACGTGACTGATCCACCCTTGTCCTCCCTCAACGTGGAGGACAAACCATGAAGATTATTGATACATACAGCCATCAGCCTTGGAACAAGGGAGAGCGTGTCGGGCAGAAAGCCCCGCTCCGAGTCAGAGATATCTGGGCCATCCGGGTCAGACTCCAGCTCGCGGAGAAGACACGGGATCTGGCTCTCTTCAACTTGGCCATCGACAGCAAACTGCGTGCCTGTGACTTAACCAAGCTGCGAGTACGAGACATAGCGCATGGGGAGCATGTGTCGTCACGGGCCATCGTGATGCAGCAGAAAACTCAGCATCCAGTGCAGTTTGAAATTACTGAGCAAACACGAACGGTTCTGGAGGCTTGGATGCATCAGGCCCATCTTTGCAGTGAGGACTTCCTGTTCCCGACCCGGTTGCATGGCTCAGATCATCTCTCCACCAGGCAATACGCTCGAATAGTCAAAGCATGGGTAACAGCCATTGGCCTTGACCCGACCATGTACGGTACTCACACGCTACGGCGAACCAAGGCATCGTTGATCTATCGCAGGACAAAGAACTTGAGAGCAGTCCAACTCTTGCTTGGTCATACGAAGCTCGAAAGCACTGTCAGGTACTTGGGCATCGAGGTCGACGATGCTCTGGAAATGGCAGAGCAGACAGAAGTCTGACCATCCACTGCGACGGTCTAGGCCAGACCGTCGCTATCCGACCCAAATTGGACATTCGAGACTGAAGGACTATCGGCCAGAAGCCGCCCGTGGCACTCCCGAGGTAAAACAATCAGAGCCCTTCATCTAACAAGTCGCGCGGCACATAAGCGCAGCCACAGAAGCTGGCAAGCTTGTTTAATGCGTCATTCAGCAATGCTGGAAGCCGCGCGGCATGCATTGCACGACTCTCCAAATGCAGGCTGATGACCTCAAAGCGATTTGCAGCTCGGTCAGCTTTGCAGTCGACTCGACCAACAAAATCTCCTTGCCAAAGGACCGGCAGACAAAAATAGCCGTATACCCGTTTAGCCGCAGGAACGTAGCTTTCGAGCCGGTAGCCAAAACCGAACAATTGCGCTAAGCGTTCACGATGGATCACAGCGTTGTCGAACGGCGAGAGCAGATGGACTTCCGCACTGGCTTTAGCATCACACCCCGCGCCCTCCTGTGCGATGACATAGGCGTCGGGCATCGCTGGATCATTCACGCGGGCCCATTCGCCTGTCTCCACACGGGTCTGCAATAGCTCTCGCATTGCATTGCGCAATGGTTGTCCGGTGCGCAAGTGCATCAGCTGCTTCCAGGTGACGACTCCATGGGCACGGACTGTGTTGTCAAGCAGATAGGCAGCCATCTCACCGGCTGACGGTTCTCGAAGATCCAGGCCATCTGGCAACAATTGCTCAGGCAACACATAGAGCTTTTCCATGCCCCTGCGCTCGCGGATCATCAAATCGCCCTGCATGAACAATTTGTCAAGCGCGCGTCGGCCAGGCCCATGGTCCCACCATGAACCCTTGCCTTTGCCGCACTCTCTGAGGTCGCGTGTGCGCAGCATGCCTTCACCTCGCACCCGATCCAGGATTTCCGTCATCAACTTGGCGTCGACATTCCTGAAATAGGGGCTCTCACCACGCCGAAAAGACAGCATGCGCGGCAATGCAAAACGGTAGTCTTGTATCGGCAGATAAGCGGCAGCGTGAAACCAATACTCAAAAACCCGCCCAGCACACGTCAGTTGGTTGAGATAGTCCAAGGAATACCCGGGCACGCGACTCCATAGGATGTGATGATGTGCTCTCTCAACGACAGACAGTGTGTCGATTTGCACATAACCTAAATGCTCTATCGCGCGGAGCGTGCCCTCAAGACCATGGCCAAATGCCTTGCTCGAACCTAGTCCTTGATGATCCAGAGCCAGTCGCCGCCAATAAGTTGGATTAGATTGAGTTGCCACGTTCAAGCCTTGGTCGAGTGCGCGCACCGTCTTATTGGTGTGGATGTTCCGGAAACTGCTTGGCGCTGTCGCAGATGTCGTACCAGCTTGGCTTTTCCTTGACGAACTCATGGAAGAGATTGGTGATGGTCAATGCGTCATCGATGCAGTTCGCAGCCACGGGAAACGACTCGGCGGTTGACGTCACCTCGCCCAATGCTGTTCCGCAGTGCGAACAGAAGCATCGGTTGTACTTATAAGGTGCTTCAGGCTTGAAGGTGGTGATGGAGTCCGAGCCGGAAATCAGCTCGAACGATGAGCGCTTTACGAAGACGAAGGTACTTGCTCCGACCTTTCTGCAACGAGAGCAGTGACATGTTCCCATCATTGTTGGAGGACTCGACACCAAGAACTTCACTGCTCCGCAGCAGCAACTACCTTTAAGCATGGCTTTCTCTCAAAATGAAATAAACACTGTACATAAATGCAGTACTTGTTGGAAGAGTGCCTTACCAAAACTTCAGGTATCTCATATGGACGAAGGGCAGCTTTGGGTCGATTGCAACTGGTCGCGGATGGCCGGAGTCGGCGAGGAGCGACCGGCGGACATGCTGCTGGCATGTCGGCGTACGCTGTTTGATTTGAGCTTTTGGCGGCAACCAATGGTGATACCTACCGGGATATCTCAACACGCGCCCTCAAACAATCCCGCCCCAGTCGCTGAGGCGCTCTTTACGAGTCTTTTAATAGCGAATCCATTCACTGATCCGCAGACCCCGTTACGGCGAAAATGTTGCAGGGCACTTGATACAGAACATGCTCCGTCGTACTGCCCACCCATTTGCCCAGTCCCTTGCGATGCGCATTTCCCATGACGATCACATCGGCCCGGTGATGCGCTGCAAAGTCCGCCAGCGCTTTGCCAGGTGGCCCTTCAACGAAGTGTTGCCGCTCAGTGGGCACACCATAGTGGTCAGCCAATGCGATAAATGACTTTTGCAGTGACTTGCGCACTTCGCTGCTGAAACCTGGCATCGTCACTGCACCAGCGCCTGCGTCGGATATATGTGTCCGCGATAGATCGTAGGCATGCAGCAGATGCAGTTCCGCGCGGCATTGCATTGACAATCCGTTCGCCGCCTGGATGATGCGGTCGTTGATGCCAGTGATCTGAGTCTCAGGTTGTGACGGATCGACTGCCGCCACTACCACCCGCGGAAGTGGACACCTGACTGCGCTGACCAAATGCACAGCCACCGGACATTCGCGCAACAGGTGCCAATCCAGAGGCGTAATGAAAACGCGTTTGAGCGCTGACTCGTGTTGCACGTCCTTGATAACCAGATCCGGCTGCATTTCTGCCACATGCCGAAGTATTTCTTGCAGCGCGGTTCGCGTGACAAGCACTTCGGTACTCACCATGACCCCGCGCGCGCGTATTAGATCGGCCTCATCCTTCAACCATTTTTCGTTCTCTTGCTGACAGGCCTCACGAAAACGTGCACCAGCGCTCTTCAAACCCAAGAGGTTGGAGTCTTCGATAAACACCGTGATGTGCAGCGCTGCGCCAGTGGCTTCGGCAATGGCGACAGCTCGCTCCAACGCCGGGGTATGACGCATGCCTGGACCGGCTATCAGAAAGAGTCGTTGATATTGGCTCATGTAACACCTCCAAACGTTCCGGGATATCTAGCTCCCCCCCAGCGCTCTCGCCTGTCACACCACCGACGATTTACTATCGCCTCAACTATCTGGATCGACACTATCAATATACGCCTGGATTCCATCAATCCCCCACTTGGCCGGGTCGACTTTTTCAACAGCATCGGTCGAATGCGACCGTTGGGTATGGCTTTGTGATCCTCATCGTCCTTGGCAACGGGGAACGGGGAACGGGGAACGAATGAGAACACCAACAGGTTGTTAAGGCAGTACTTCCCGAAAGGAACCGACCTTGCGGATCACTCGCAAGCCACCACGTTCGCCGTGCAAACATCGGTGTAACCGTAATAGCTCACGCACTCGCACTTGGAAAGATCGGTGTCGATGTAACTCCCCCCCCCAGTCGACCGAGTTTGAAGCCATAGGCTTTGAGGATGGCGTGGACCTCGCTCATGCGAAATCCCTACTTCGACGACCCACCACGCGGCTTATAAAAAAGAAACATCGAGGTCTCGGTGGTCTTGATGTATTTCCTGGCCCAAGCGGGTTTCACCTTTCTGTCGTGGAAATACATCGCGCCGTGGGTTCGGTCTTTCAGTTGCTTGTTGAGCGCCTTGCGCGCGATTTCCTTGGCAATCGCGTATTGGGTTTCTTCCTGGACCTGATCCGAGCGTCCGTCACACCACCACGAGAACTGACAATTTTTGGTTTTAGAACCCTGCTTGACCACGGCGCATACCGTGTCCGGAAAGCCCTCATGGCCCAGGCGGTTCATGACGACGCTGGCGACGGCTTCCATGTCGGCGGACGATTTGCCTTTGGATTCCCAATACGTGGAGCGGGCCAGACAGGTGATTGCATCGTCCAGCGGCGACGCACCGACGGGATCGACTGCCTGAACTTCGGAGGTGGTGATGGCTTCTGACCTGGGCACCGGTACATCGGCGCCCTTCTCCGCAGCTTTATGCTCAAGGACCTCGGCCTTGTCCTCGGCGACTTCCTTTTTTTGCTCCTGCTCAGACGCGATGGCATGGCCGGCGAGAAGAGTTATTGCCAAGCCGGTGGCTATCCAGATAACTCGCATGATCGACCCTTCGGACGGAACCGGAAGCACGCCGCACTGGCGACTTTGCTTGATTGTAGTTGCCAAAATTCATTCCAACAGACGGACAAAAAAACTGTCGTGGGGCGTGAAAAGTCATTGCGCTCGCGGGGGTGAAATCGCGCATCATGGGCACAGTCAGCTCAAGGGGATTTCCATGCGCTTCAAATCATCTGCTATGCGTCTTGCCACGTTGTCACTGGGGATGTTGGTCGCCGTGAATGCGTTGGCGGCCGACGAGAAACAACTGATTGATTCGATCAACCTCTACCGCAGCCAGGTGCAGCGCTGCGCAGGTCAGGCATCGCAGGAACTGCCGCCGCTGGCAGGCGATCCACGGCTGGCGCTAGACGCCACCAACATCGGCAATCTGCAGCAGGCGATGGCCAGCGCGGGTTATCCGATGAAGAACGTACAGGCGATCAGCCTGTCCGGACCGCGTGATGCGCCATCGGCGATGAAAGCGATTCAGGAGAGTTTTTGCCAGATCGTGCTGGACCCGCAATTCGTCGATGTCGGCGTCAGCCACCAAGACCGCGAGTGGCGCATCGTGCTGGCGCGTCCACTGTTGAGCGCTCGCCTGGGTGACTGGCAGGCGGAAGGTCAGAAGTTGCTGGCCGAGCTCAACATCGCACGCAGCCAGCCGCGCCAGTGCGGCACGCAATCCTTTGCCGCCACCACGCCACTGGCCTGGAACGCCACGCTGGCGACGGCGGCCGAGGAGCACGCCCGGTCGATGGCCAACAACAATTACTTCGATCACAAGGACCGCGATGGCCGCATGCCGGGTGACCGGGCTGAATTGGCAGGTTATGGCGGCGGGCAGATCGGCGAAACCATCGCTGCCGGACAAGACACCGTGCACAAGGTGGTCGATGGCTGGGTGTCCAGCGCCGGTCACTGCGCGAACCTGATGAACCCAAAGTACCAGGAGTTGGGCGCGGCGTATGCGGTAGATCCGAAGAGTGATTCGGGGATTTACTGGACGGCGATGTTCGGGGCGCAGTGAGTTCGGGACGACCGATAGAAAAAAAACCGGAGCCCTGTCATGGGGCTCCGGGTTTCTTTTTTTCAGCGACCGTCAGTGGTTGCTCATACCGGAAAACGTGAATACCGCCCCCAACCGCTTGACCCACCTCGACAGCCAGGGCCTCGCGAACATGGTCGATGTGGGTGAAAAAAACCTCGACCCAGCGTGAGGCCCAGGCACAAGCCTGGGTGCGCATGCCCCTGAACCAGGGGCTGTGCCATCCGGATCAGGCGATCGAGGACTTTGACGAGATCACCTTTTTTCCGCCGGTGACCGGGGGCTGAAGCATGACGGTCCGACATCGGCCGACTGATCGACGCCCAACGCGCTTCACGCCTCCACCTGCACCACCTCAATCCCGAGCTTCTGATAATCCTCGACATTGCCCGACGCCACGTGGCGCTCGGTGATCAGGGTATGAATGCGCTGACACGGCGCGACAACGAACGGCTCCACCGCCCCCAGTTTGTCGGCGGTGGTGACGGCAACGACGTGGGAGGCGCTGGCGAGCATCGCCTGTTTGACCGGCACCTCGTCGAAATGCAGGGAGCTGATGCCGACTTCCGGGTGAATCGCACAGACGCCGGTGAACAGCAGATCAGCCTTGATGCCCTCGATCAGCCGCAGGGTTTCATGTCCGCTGGCCGACAGGGTCGCGGGATTGAGTTGTCCGCCGGCCAGAATCACCGTGATGCCTTTGTATTCGGCCAGGGTGATCGCGATCATCGGCGAGGCGGTGACGGCCGTAATTGCAATGTCCGACGGTAGAGAACGGGCGATCTGCAGCGTCGTGCTCCCCGAATCGAAAATCACAATCTGGCCGTTGTGTACCTGGCGTGCGGCGAGTTGCGCCAGGTGTGTTTTCACCTCATCGGTTTCGCTGACGCGGGTGAAAAAATCCTTGCCGGTGTCCTTGGGCCGCGGCAGCGCCCCGCCGTGCACCCGCTGCACCAGCCCGGCGGTGGCCAGTTCCGTCAGATCCCGGCGAATGGTATCTTCGGACACCGCGAAATGCTGGCTAAGCTCACTAGCCATGACCTTGCCGTCACGTTCGAGAATCAATAGGATTTTTTGCCGGCGCAGATAAGGGAGCTCGGCGGCTGAATGTGAGTCGTGCATGCTTTCGCCCGTTTTTGCGCGTAATTGCGTGTTTGTGCGAGACTAGCCAAAGCGCGGGATAAACACAAACCACCCGGACATCAATTCTTTCGATGATTCAAATCATGAAGCCGAATTTTTTATTTGTTTGTGACCTATTCAAGATGGCGCCATCACAAATGTTTTGGATGAAAACTTCATGAATCTAAATTTTGCCTTTGCCTGCATGATCGTGGTCTCGTTCGCGATTGCGTTGGGTCATGCCTGATCAGCAGAAGCCAAGGGCCATTCGCTCCCTCCTCCATCCAGAGTCGACTCATGCTGTGTTCCCTTGTATCGAACGGCGCTCTCGTCACGCCTGAAATGCCGGATACAACGGTGCCCTGGTGGAGCTTTACCAAAACCGTGCTCGCTGCTGCCGCGCTGTCACTGGTGCGTGACGGGTTGATCAACCTGGACGACACCGTTGCTGAAGGCCCCTTTCACGCTACGCCAACTGCTGCGGCACGAGGCCGGACTGGCGGATTATGGCGAGCTCGCCGACTACCACACCGCCGTGGCTCGCCATGAGACGCCCTGGTCGGCCGATGACATGCCGCAACGCCTTGATGCCAGCCGGTTGCGCTACGCACCCGGGGACGGTTGGCGCTATTCGAACGTCGGCTATCTGTATGTCGTGCGACTGATTGAACGCGTGACTGGGCGCACGCTTGAAGCAGCGCTCACGGAGCGTGTATTCGCCCCCCTCGGTTTATCCCGCGTACACCTCGCCAAAACGCGAGCCGATCTAGAGGGCGTGAACATGGGAAGCGCGCCAACCTACGACCCCGGCTGGGTCTATCACGGTTTACTTGTCGGCCCGCTAGAGGAAGCCGCGCTTTGTCTGGACGGCCTGCTGGCCGGGCACCTTCTGCCAAACCCGCTGCTGCAAGCGATGCAAGCGGCACGTGTCCTCGGCGGCCCGATTCCCGGTCGCCCGTGGACTTCCCCGGGCTACGCTCTCGGCCTGATGCAGGGTTTGGTCATGGGCGATCTGACGTTGAGCGGACACACTGGCGCCGGTCCAGGCAACGTAGTGGCGGTCTATCACTGCGTTGATGGGGACGACACGGCGAGTTGCGCTGTCTTTCATGAAGGCGCCGACGAAGGGGTTGCCGAAGCAGAAGTGGTCGAGCGCCTGTCGGCAGTCCTTGGGAAAAGCCGGTAGAAAAGCCGTAACCCTTCCCAGCATGGTCTATAACCAGTGGCGACATGATTTGGATCAGGGAACCTTGAAGGCTCCCTCGCTAAATTGATCTCTTGAAAAACAGCCGACAAGTGACTGTCCGCTAGGAGATTCCTCGCATGAAAGCCCTGAAAATAGCCGCCAGTGATTCCGCGTTCGATTGTTTCCAGACCTCCCGAGAAGTGATTGCGCTCAATCAAACCGACTACACCGACGTCGCGGTTGCGGTGTTCTCTGTGGAGGATGTGATGGCGGGCGCCCTGGACGCCCTGCAACGTACCGGTTTCGATATCCCCATTTTTCTCGTCGCCTCCCCCGGTTCCGGCAACCGCGCCCGGGACGTATACAAGCACCTGCAAGATGTACTGCTTCAGGTAAATGGCATTTTTGACCCATCGCGCAACAACGCCGAATACCATGGCAACCAACTGGAAACAGCGGCAAAAGCCTATGAAGAAAGTCTCCTGCCGCCGTTCTTCGACGCGCTCAAGCACTACACCGAATCGGCCAACGCTACGTTCGCCTGCCCTGGCCACCAGGGCGGCCAGTTTTTCCGCAAACACCCGGCTGGCCGGCAGTTCTTCGACTTCTTCGGCGAGACCCTGTTTCGCGCTGACATGTGCAACGCCGACGTCAAACTCGGCGATTTGCTGATCCACGAAGGCCCGGCACTTCTGGCGCAAAAACACGCGGCGCAGGTGTTCAACGCCGACAAGACCTACTTCGTACTCAATGGCACATCGGCCTCAAACAAGGTGGTCACCAACGCGTTGCTCACGCCTGGCGATCTGGTGCTGTTTGATCGAAACAACCACAAATCCAATCATCAAGGTGCGTTGATCCAGGCGGGGGCGACCCCGGTTTACCTGGAAACCGCGCGCAACCCTTATGGGTTCATCGGCGGGATTGACGCCCATTGTTTCGAAGAAAATTACCTGCGCGAACTCATCAGCGAAGTCGCACCGGACAAGGCCCAACTGCCACGGCCGTTTCGCCTGGCGATCATTCAGCTGGGCACCTATGACGGCACCATTTACAAC
>NZ_JBBWCB010000083.1:0-27688 GCF_039888995.1 Pseudomonas rossensis
CTTCCGATCTCTCGTTAGCGGGAGGCGAATTCTACAGCGTTACTCGCTGCTGTCAACACCTCTTTTACACCGCTTTCGACCGAGAAGATCGAATCGTTAAAAGAGCCAAACAACACCACCCTTTCAACTCCTTCTGGGCTTCGATGACCTGAAGCAACTCGTTGTCGAAAACTGCGTAACTCATTGTTTACCAAGGAGTTTTCCGTTTCGACTGCGCCGGAAGTGGGGCGAATTATAGACTTCCAGAATCTGCCGTCAACCCCTAATTTGAGCTTTATTCGGATTTGAGCGTAATACGCGCAAATGCCTTCTTCCCGGCCTGGCAAACATGGGTCGCGCCCAGTACGTATATAAAGGTGCGATCGACAACCTCACCATCTATACGCACACCACCAGAACCTAGAAGGTCCCGCGCGACAGCCGAGTTCTTGACCAGACCTGCCTTATTAAGGACAGCAGCAATCGGCATGTCTTCAGTAGCAGTCAATTCGATCTCTGGCAGATCGTCCGGTAGTTCGCCTTCCTTCATACGGTTACCCGCCGCACGGTGAGCATTAGCCGCAGCCTCTTCACCATGGAAACGCGCAACGATCTCTTCGGCCAGCTTGATCTTGATATCACGCGGATTGGCACCCGCCTCTACATCAGCACGGAATGCATTGATCTCATCCATGGAGCGGAAACTGAGCAATTCGAAGTAGCGCCACATCAGCGCATCCGGAATGGAAACCAGTTTGCCGTACATCACACCCGGCGCTTCCTGAATACCCACGTAGTTGCCCAAGGACTTGGACATCTTCTTCACACCATCCAGACCTTCAAGCAGCGGCATGGTCAGAATGCACTGAGCCTCTTGACCATATCCACGCTGCAGTTCACGCCCCATCAACAGATTGAACTTCTGATCAGTACCACCCAGCTCGACATCCGCGCGCAAGGCTACCGAGTCGTAACCCTGAACCAGCGGGTAGAGAAACTCATGAATGGCGATTGGCTGATTGGTGGTGTAGCGCTTATAGAAGTCGTCGCGCTCGAGCATGCGAGCCACGGTGTACTGAGAAGTCAGGCGAATGAAATCGGCCGGCCCCATCTGATCCATCCAGGTGGAGTTGAACGCAACTTCGGTTTTCGCCGGATCAAGAATCTTGAAAACCTGGGCCTTGTAGGTCTCGGCATTCTCGAGAACCTGCTCGCGGGTAAGAGGAGGACGTGTCGCACTCTTGCCACTCGGATCGCCGATCATCCCGGTGAAGTCACCTATGAGGAAGATCACCTGATGCCCCAGCTCCTGGAACTGGCGAAGCTTATTAATAAGCACGGTATGACCCAGGTGCAAATCCGGCGCGGTCGGATCGAAGCCTGCCTTAATACGCAGCGGCTGGCCACGCTTGAGCTTTTCGATCAGCTCGGACTCGACCAACAGTTCTTCCGCACCACGTTTAATCAGCGCTAGCTGCTCTTCAACCGACTTCATAACAGACCCGCAAGGCTCGAATTCAAAGGGAACCAACCATACAAGATCGCGCGTCAAATACAAGTTCTGCCCGGCGCACGGATGCCAATCCACGGACACAGCGTTCGCGGACTTGCTTCAGAGATGATTTGGTTATATTTTATACAGTTATTTCATCTTCATCATGTCATTCATCTTTTCCAATTCATCTTTTTCAAAGTCAAAAATTACCTATGACCAAAGAATCGTCTAAAGCGCCGCCGCTTTACCCGAAGACCCACCTGCTCGCAGCAAGTGGCATCGCCGCCCTTCTGAGCCTGGCGCTTCTGGTATTTCCTTCCAGTGATGTTGAAGCCAAAAAGACGACCCTGAGTCTTGAACTGGAAAGCCCTGCTGAACAACTGACACAAGATCAAGACGCTGCCGAAGCGGTCCAAGCCACAAATGAGCCAGCAGCTTCCCCTTTCGCGCAGATCGAAAACAGCGCCGAAGAACCCCAGGAAACCGCTCAGACCGCGCCAGCGCCAGTGCCTGTGATCGAAGAAAAAAAGTCTCCAAACCACAGGGAAGTGATCGTTTCTAAAGGCGATACCCTCTCCACCCTGTTTGAAAAAGTCGGCCTTCCAGCAGCTTCGGTGCATGAAGTGCTGGCCAGCGACAAACAAGCCAAACAGTTCAGCCAACTCAAACATGGCCAGAAACTCGAATTCGAACTGAGCCCCGATGGCCAGCTGACCAATCTGCACAGCAAGGTCAGCGACGTCGAAAGCATCACCTTGATCAAGAATGACAAGGGTTATGCATTCAACCGCATTACCGCCAAGCCGACCGTGCGCTCTGCCTACGTTCATGGCGTGATCAACAGTTCGCTGTCGCAGTCCGCTGCACGCGCCGGTTTGTCCCACAGCCTGACCATGGACATGGCCAGCGTGTTTGGCTATGACGTCGACTTCGCCCAGGATATTCGCCAGGGCGACGAGTTCGACGTGATCTACGAACAGAAAGTCGTCAACGGCAAGGCTGTCGGCAATGGCCCGATCCTTTCCGCTCGCTTCACTAACCGCGGCAAGATCTACACCGCCGTGCGTTACACCAATAAACAAGGCAACAGCAGCTACTACACTGCTGACGGCAACAGCATGCGCAAGGCGTTTATCCGTACCCCGGTGGACTTCGCCCGCATCAGCTCGAAATTCTCAATGGGCCGCAAGCACCCGATCCTGAACAAGATCCGCGCTCACAAAGGCGTCGACTATGCAGCGCCGCGTGGCACTCCAATCAAGGCAGCCGGTGACGGCAAAGTGTTGTTGGCCGGTCGCCGTGGCGGCTACGGCAACACCGTGATCATCCAGCACGGCAATACCTACCGTACGCTGTACGGCCACATGCAGGGCTTTGCCAAAGGCGTGCAGACTGGCAGTAGCGTCAAACAAGGCCAGGTGATCGGCTACATCGGCACCACCGGACTTTCCACCGGACCGCATTTGCATTACGAGTTCCAGGTCAATGGCGTGCACGTCGACCCACTAGGCCAGAAAGTGGCGATGGCCGATCCGATCTCCAAAGCTGAACGCGCACGTTTCCTCGCGCAGAGCCAACCGCTGATGGCGCGCATGGATCAAGAGAAATCCACGCAGCTGGCTTCGAGCAAGCGCTAAGTCATGACGCTCTATATAGGTGTGATGTCCGGGACCAGCCTCGATGGCCTGGACATTGCGTTGATCGAGCTGACTCCAGCGATCAACCTGATTGCCACGCACTACACCCCAATGCCTGACGCCCTGCGCACCGAGCTGCTTGGCTTGTGCGCCAGCGGCCCGGACGAGATTGCCCGCTCCGCCATCGCTCAACAAAACTGGGTGAAATTGGCAGCACAGGGTATTCACACCCTCCTCGACCAACAAAAACTGAAACCCGAAGACATTCGCGCGATTGGCAGCCACGGCCAGACCATTCGCCACGAACCGGCGCGCGGTTTCACCGTGCAGATCGGCAACCCTGCCCTTCTGACCGAGTTGACCGGCATCACCGTGGTCAGCGACTTCCGCAGCCGCGATGTTGCGGCTGGCGGACAAGGCGCCCCACTGGTCCCTGCCTTTCACGAAGCGTTGTTTGAAGAGCGCGCAGGCAATCGCGCGGTATTGAACGTCGGCGGTTTCAGCAACCTTAGCCTGATCGAGCCCGGCAAACCGGTAGCCGGTTTCGACTGTGGCCCGGGCAATGTTCTGCTGGATGCCTGGATTCACCAGCAACGCGGCGACAACTTTGATCGCGATGGCCAATGGGCTGCCAGCGGCAAGGTCCAACCGGTTCTGCTGAACGAACTGCTGAGTGATCCATTTTTCGTGACCAAAGGCCCAAAGAGCACCGGCCGCGAAGTATTCAACCTTGCATGGCTGACACAGCATCTATCGAAACTGTCGACCTTCGCCGCCGAAGACGTGCAGGCAACCCTGCTCGAACTGACCGCCCTGACCATCGTCGAGTCACTGCAAAGCGCTCAATCAGATACCCAGGAACTGTTGGTCTGCGGCGGCGGCGCCCACAACGCCACGCTGATGAACCGCTTGGCCAGCTTGCTGCCGAACGCCAAGGTCAGCAGCACCGCGGCTTACGGTGTAAACCCCGACTGGGTCGAAGCCATGGCCTTCGCCTGGCTGGCCCATTGCTGCCTTGAAGGCATCGCTGCCAATCGCCCAAGTGTCACTGGCGCCCGCGGCCTGCGCGTACTCGGCGCCATCTACCCCGCTTAATCTGCACACAGCAAAACGCCGCAGAGCCCTGAGGCCATGCGGCGCTTGGTGATGCGGTAACTTGCGATCAGATCGAGAACGAAGAGCCGCAGCCACACGTGGTGCTGGCGTTCGGATTCTTGATCACGAAGCGCGAACCTTCCAGACCTTCCTGATAATCCACCTCGGCACCTGCCAGGTACTGGAAGCTCATCGGATCAACGACCAGACTCACCCCTTCGCGCTCGACAATGGTGTCGTCATCGGCCACTTCCTCATCGAAGGTGAAGCCGTACTGAAAACCTGAACAACCGCCGCCCGTAACGAATACGCGCAGCTTCAAGCGATCATTCCCCTCTTCATCGACCAGGCTCTTCACCTTGTGCGCGGCACCGTGGGTGAATTGCAAAGCCGTGGGGGTGAAGGATTCGACGCTCATGCTAACTATCTCCCGGCGTTACGCCGCCATAATGCGTGATGACGCGCATTATCCGCTTCTCCTAGAAAATCGGTCAACTATTGTTACGGTATATCAATCAACCCAATCGTAAGCCCGGAATGCAAAAAGGCCCGTCAGACGGGCCTTTTTACTGAGCAGGATAAAACCTTACGGCAGCATGCCTGCATGAGACAGACCCAAGCGCTCATCCAGACCAAACAGGATGTTCAGGTTCTGCACCGCCTGACCCGACGCACCTTTGACCAGGTTGTCGATCACCGACAACACCACCACCAGATCACCATCCTGCGGACGATGCACCGCAATACGGCAAACGTTGGCACCGCGCACGCTGCGGGTTTCCGGATGGCTGCCGGCCGGCATGACATCGACGAACGGTTCGTTGGCATAGCGCTTTTCAAACAGCACCTGCAGATCAACCGAGCGGTCCACGACCGTCGCGTAGAGCGTCGAGTGGATGCCTCGAATCATTGGCGTCAGGTGCGGAACGAACGTCAGACCGACGTCCTTGCCCGCGGCACGACGCAGACCCTGGCGGATTTCCGGCAAGTGACGGTGACCTTTGACGGCGTAAGCCTTCATGCTTTCCGACGTCTCGGAGTACAGCGAACCTACAGACGCGCCACGACCGGCACCACTGACGCCGGATTTGCAGTCAGCAATCAAGCGGGTGGTATCGGCCAGACCTGCTTCAAGCAATGGCAGAAAACCCAATTGCGTAGCAGTCGGGTAGCAACCCGGCACGGCGATCAGACGAGCCTGCTTGATCTGCTCGCGATTGACTTCCGGCAAGCCGTAAACCGCCTCTTCCAGCAGTTCCGGCGCGCCGTGCGGCTGACCGTACCACTTGGCCCACTCATCGGCGTCTTGCAGACGGAAGTCCGCCGACAGGTCAATGACTTTGGTCCCGGCCGCCAACAGTTCGCCTGCCAGCGCATGGGCAACACCGTGAGGCGTTGCGAAGAACACCACGTCGCAAGCGCCCAGCGTCTTGATGTCCGGAACGCTGAACGCCAGACCGTCGTAATGACCGCGCAGGTTCGGATACATATCAGCCACGGCCAGACCGGCCTCGGATCGGGAAGTGATGACGACCACTTCAGCTTGCGGGTGCTGCGCCAACAGACGCAGCAGTTCGACACCGGTGTAACCCGTGCCGCCGACGATACCGACCTTGACCATAACCCTGCCCTCAACGAACCCACTGGAAAGCCGTCGATAATAGGGCCCGTATCGTCCTGCGACAACCGGCAAGGTGACGTGCGGAGCCTCAAGCCTCTACTATCCAACCTACCGTGAACGTGGGAATAACTAAAAAATGCTTTATCTGTGGCTCAAAGCGCTTCACATCGTCAGCATGGTCTGCTGGTTTGCCGGCCTGTTCTACCTGCCGCGCCTGTTCGTTTATCACTCGCAAAGTGAAGACACTGTCAGTAAAGAACGCTTCAGCATCATGGAGCGCAAGCTGTACCGCGGCATCATGGGGCCGGCGATGATCGCCACCTTGATTTTCGGCATCGCACTGATCGGCCTGAACCCAAGCATATTCAGTCAGGGGGCGTGGATGCACGCCAAGTTGACCCTGGTGGTGATCCTGATCGGCTACCACCACATGTGCGGCGCTCAGGTGAAACGTTTTGCCCGTGACGAGAACACCCGCAGCCATGTCTTTTATCGCTGGTTCAATGAAGTGCCGGTTCTGATATTGCTGGCCATTGTAATTCTGGTCGTCGTTCGGCCGTTCTAACTCCACTAAGCACAACTCACCGGGGTACTTCCAATGTCGCTGCCCGCTCTGCTCGAACAACGCTTGCGTCTGCCAGTGGTGGCAGCGCCAATGTTCCTGATCTCCAACCCACAACTGGTGCTCGCCTGCTGCCGTAATGGCGTGGTGGGCAGCTTTCCTGCGCTGAACCAGCGCGAGAGCAGCGGCTTCAAGGCCTGGCTGGAAGAGATTGAAGCAGGATTGGCGACATTGGAGAATCCGGCGCCTTATGCAGTGAACCTGATCGTCCACAACAGCAACCCGCGGCTGCAAGCGGACCTGGCGATCTGCATCGAGCACAAAGTGCCGATTGTGATCACCAGTCTCGGCGCCGTGAAAGAACTGGTCGATGCAGTGCACAGCTATGGCGGTCTGGTGTTCCATGACGTGACGACTCGTCGCCATGCAGAGAAAGCCGCCGAGGCCGGGGTCGACGGTTTGATCGCCGTGGCAGCAGGCGCCGGTGGACACGCCGGAACCTGGAGCCCGTTCTCGCTGATTGCCGAGATCCGCCAATTCTTCGACAAGACCCTGCTGCTGGCCGGGTGCCTGAACCACGGTCACGAGATTCTCGCTGCACAATTGCTCGGTGCGGATCTGGCCTACTTCGGTACGCGATTTATCGGCACCACCGAAAGTCATGCGCCTGACGCCTATAAAGAGATGCTGCTGACTTCCAGAGCCGCGGACATCGTCCATACTCCAGCGGTGTCGGGAGTACCGGCGAGCTTTATGCGTCAGAGTCTTGAGGCTGCAGGTTTCGACATGGCCGCGCTGCAAGGCAAGGGCGAGGTGAACTTCGGCTCCAAACTCAAGCCCATAAGCGATGAAGCCAAAGCCTGGAAAACCGTCTGGTCCGCAGGCCAGGGTGTCGGCGAGATCGATGACCTGCCGAGTGTTGATCAATTGGTCGCTCGCCTCGATGCCGAGTACCGAAAAGCACTGGAGCTGGCGGCAGCGCTGCCCAAGCGCTGGCCACGCTGACAGGAAAACTTGGCCAATCCATTCCGGCTGGCTTTACACGACAAGGATGCCTCGCAATGAGCGAAAACCGTTTCAAGATCGTGTTCGACGGCGCTCTGCTGCCAGGTGTTGACGTCAGCACCGCCAAGCTCAATCTCGCCGAGTTGTTCAAAAGCGATGTGGCTGCCATCGAGCGGCTGTTCAGTGGCAAGCCGGTTGCGCTCAAACGCGACCTGTCGCAGGTCGATGCGCAGACTTATCTCCAGGCGCTGACCAAAACCGGTATCGATGCCCGGATTGAATCCGAACCCTTGATCGAGCTGAACCTGTCCGACGCTCATCAACACGCCCCTGCCGCCGCGGCAGATCCCGAATCCCCTTACGCACCACCCCAGGCTACCGTTGGCGAAGCTTTGCCTGCGTTTTCCACACTCAAGCCGTTCAGCTTCGAGGGTCGGATCGGTCGCTTGCGTTATCTGGCCTGGACGATGTCGCTGACGCTGGTGACCCTTAGCATTGGCTCTTTGGTTGCTGTTTTTGCCTTGGCCCTCATCAACACGGACTCGACCATCGCCCTCATTCTCGGGGGCCTGCTGGCCTTGATCGGCTTCGTGTCGCTCGGCCTCGTCAGCATCCAGTTCAGTGTCCAGCGCCTGCATGATGCTGGCTGGTCTGGTTGGCTCTAGCTGCTGACCCTCGTGCCGTTCGTGGGCAGCATCTTTCCGTTCGTCATGGTGATTGTGCCGGGCAATAACACCGCCAATCGATACGGTGCGCCACCACCGCCCAACAGCACCGCGGTCAAGATCCTGTCGTCACTGTGGCTGGTGTTTATCGCGATCCTGTTCATCGGCGGACTGACCGGCGGCCTTACTACCATTCAGAGCGAATACGAAAGCGCCACCCAGAGCAGCTATGAAAGTGACTCCGTGACCACCGAAGAGATCGAAGATCAAACCGCCGTGGAAGCAGAGCCAGCGCCAAATTCAGCTGACGAAGCAGCCGAAGCAGCCCAGCCCCCTGTAGACTCTGCGAAAGAATGAACAGCGCTCCCCGTCCGTGACACCTGCGTCGCCGGCGCGGAGCTGTTGCGATGGAGAAATGCATGACCCGTTACGCTCTGATCACTGGCGCTTCCAGCGGCATCGGCCTGGCGATGGCCGAAGCCCTGGCCCGGCGCGGCCGCAGCCTGATTCTGGTGGCCCGTCAGCGTGATCAGCTGGAAAGTATTGCGATTGAACTGACTCAACGTTTTGGCGTGGAAGTGTTGTTCCGAGCCTGCGACCTCGGCGAGCCGCTAAGGCTGTCCGGTTTTCTGCTGGAGCTGGAGGAAGGTGACCGACAGATCGATTTGCTGGTCAACTGCGCCGGCATCGGCACCTGCGGCCCTTTTCTGGCTCAGGACTGGATGACCGAGCAGGACCTGATCGAAGTGAACATCCTCGCACTCACTCGCCTGTGTCACGCGATCGGCAACAGTATGGCGCTGCAGGGCGGCGGACAAATTTTGAATGTCGCCTCGGTGGCGGCGTTCCATCCCGGCCCGTGGATGAGTACTTATTACGCCAGCAAGGCTTATGTGTTGCACTTTTCCGAAGGGTTGCGCGTCGAACTGAAAAAATGCGCGGTCAAGGTCTCGGTGCTCTGCCCCGGCCCTACCCGCACGGCGTTTTTCCGCACCGCGCAATTGGACGCTGGCAAACTGATCGACAGCAAAATGCTGATGAGCCCCGAGGAAGTCGCGCTCTACACCGTGCGGGCTCTGGAGAAAAATCGCGCCATCATTATTCCTGGTCGACGCAACCGCTGGCGCGCCTTCCTGCCGCGACTCGGCTCGCGCTGGCTGACCCGGACAATCGCCGGCATGGTCAACAAGGCTTATTGCCCGCGCTGATCGCACCCTCAAGGTAAAAGGCTGGGCTCGGGCATAACCCATGGTTACACTCAGGCCAGCCAAAACAACGGAGAAAACAGCTGTGGATACTCTGTTCACCAAGATCATCAACCGGGAAATCCCGGCGAAGATCATTTACGAGGACGACCAGGTACTGGCCTTCCACGACATCGCCCCACAGGCACCGGTGCATTTTCTGGTGATCCCGAAAAAAGCGGTGCGCACGCTTAACGACCTGACCGAGAACGACAAGGCATTGGCTGGGCATATTCTGTTCACCGCCCAGCGTCTGGCTCTGGAACTGGGTTGCGAAGAAGGCTTCCGCGTGGTCATGAATTGCAATCCACTGGGTGGGCAGACCGTCTATCACATACATATGCATGTATTGGGTCAGCGCCAGATGCATTGGCCGCCGGGCTGATTGCAGTAAGCCCTGTGGGGGTGGGCAATCCCGCTCCCACAAACACCTGCGTCGCAATGACCCAGCGCAAACCTTCCCCGGCCGATTGGGTTAAACTGGCCGCCGAGATTCTTCCCGGAGGTCAGCATGACTACCCAACGTCACTACTCGCCGATTGACCGTCTTCTGCTGCAAGCCGATGCCGCGATGCGTACTTTGCTGCCCTTCAGTGGCCAGCCGTACCGTCCTTCGCCGGCTATCGTGCAGCCGGATGCGCAAATGAGCGACGAAGACACCCGGCACGTCGCCGGTCTGATGCGCATCAACCATACCGGTGAAGTCTGTGCCCAGGCGCTGTATCAGGGTCAGGCCCTGACCGCCAAGCTGCCGCAAGTGCGCGCCGCCATGGAGCATGCCGCCGAAGAAGAAATCGACCACCTGGTCTGGTGCGAACAACGCATAAAACAGTTGGGCAGCCACACCAGCATTCTCAATCCGCTGTTTTACGGCATGTCGTTCGGGATTGGCGCGGTGGCAGGGTTGATCAGCGATAAAGTCAGCCTGGGTTTCGTTGCTGCGACCGAGCATCAGGTGTGCAAACACCTCAACGAACACCTTGAGCAACTGCCAGCCGAGGACGAAAAGTCCCGGGCGATCCTCGAGCAGATGCGCATTGATGAAGAACACCACGCCGAAAGCGCGCTGGAGGCTGGGGGTTTCCGCTTCCCGGCACCGGTGAAGTTCGGCATGAGCCTGATGGCCAAGGTCATGACCAAGAGTACTTATCGGATCTGATCCCAAACACCGAGCACAAAAAATGGCGCTTTCAGCGCCCTTTTTTTTGCTCGCAGAAAATCAGCTCGGCATGTTGCGCGCGTAGAAGATTTCCAGCATTTCGTGTTTCACACGCTCGGTCACCTGAGCACGCTGCTCAGACGACAGGTTGCTGGTAGCGTCGCCGAACAGGTAGTTATCCAGCTCGAAGTTCTTGAGCAGCATTTTGGTGTGGAACAGGTTTTCCTGGTACACGTTCACGTCGGTCATCTGGTATGCGTCGCGGGTGTCTTCGGAAAGGTAGTTCTGAATCGAGTTGATCTCGTGGTCGATGAAGTGCTTTTTGCCTTCCACGTCACGGGTGAAACCGCGCACACGATAATCCACGGTCACGATATCCGAATCGAACTGGTGGATCAGGAAGTTGAGCGCCTTGAGCGGTGAAATGACGCCACAGGTCGACACATCAATGTCCACACGGAATGTCGCGATGCCATCGTCCGGATGGATTTCCGGGTAGGTGTGCACCGTGATGTGGCTCTTGTCGAGGTGGGCCAGGATAATTTCAGGCAGCGGGCCCGGGGACTCTTCGATCTGACTGTCGGTCGGGGTCACCGGCTCTTCGGAGATCAGAATCGTGACACTGGCGCCCTGGGGTTCATAGTCCTGACTGGCGATGTTCAGGATGTTGGCACCAATGATATCGACAACTTCTGTGAGGATCTGCGTCAGGCGCTTCGCGTTGTACTCTTTATTGATGTACTCGACGTAAGCCTGTTGGTCTTGCGGGGTTTGCGCGTAGCAGATGTCATAGATGTTGAAGCTCAAGGTCTTTGTCAGGTTATTGAACCCGTGGAGCTTGAGTTTGCTTTTCACCGTTAAAGACTCTCTATGTATTGCGGCCCGGCCGCATGATCAAGCATGCCCGTCAGATGCGAACGACGCACCTGCGTAGGACGGTTAACACCTCTGCACAATGGCGATTCTGGTTGTCTGTTGGGGTGTGCGGCCTGTCGGGGACAGGCCACTCCCCTGAAAAAAGTGGCGCATTGTGCAGACGTCAGCTTGGGATCGCCACAGTCTGCACTGCCTTTATGATAGTTGAATGTCGATTCAACCGAGCTCGATGATCTCGTAGTCATGAGTAATTGCCACGCCAGCCGCACCAAGCATGATCGACGCCGAGCAATACTTCTCGGCAGACAGCTCGATGGCGCGTTTGACCTGGGCTTCTTTCAAGCCGCGGCCCTTGACCACGAAGTGCATGTGGATCTTGGTGAATACCTTCGGATCTTCGGTGGCACGCTCGGCTTCGAGGAAGGCTTCGCAGCTTTCAACGGCCTGACGGGACTTCTTGAGGATGCTGACCACGTCGAAATTGCTGCAACCGCCAACACCCAGCAGGAGCATTTCCATCGGCCGGACACCCAGGTTGCGACCGCCGGCATCGGGCGGACCGTCCATGACCACGACATGACCGCTGCCGGATTCGCCGAGGAACATGGCTTCGCCAGCCCATTGGATGCGTGCCTTCATCGCCAAGACTCCACTGTATAAAAAAGGATCGCCAGCTTAGCACAGGGGCCTTGATTGACGGCGTCTCGCCTTCCTACGACGCATGCCGCTGCGCTGTAGGTAAATTCTCGAATATTGCAGGAAGTGTCTGTTAAGCTGGCGCCAATTGACTGGCGCATGGCCAGCTTTGTAGCAACCTCAGCGACTCATAAGAAAACCAAACACACCGTGAAGTCTTTTCGGGATACAACCATGGTTGCTATTACCCCAACACCCAAAATCAAGAACCTGGACAAGCTGCTGATGCACTGCCAGCGCCGTCGTTATGCGGCCAAAAGCAACATCATTTGTGCCGGCGAGCGCTCGGACACGCTGTTCTTCATCATCAAGGGTTCAGTCACCATCCTGATCGAGGATGACGATGGCCGCGAAATGATCATCGCCTACTTGAACTCCGGAGACTTTTTCGGCGAATTGGGCCTGTTCGAACAGGCCGGCCTGGAACAGGAACGCAGCGCCTGGGTGCGCGCCAAGATCGAATGCGAAGTCGCGGAGATCAGCTACGCGAAATTCCGCGAGCTGTCCCGACAGGATCCAGACATTCTTTACGTGCTCAGCGGACAAATCGCACAGCGCCTGCGCAATACCACCCGCAAAGTGGGTGACCTGGCCTTCTTCGACGTTACCGGCCGTGTCGCACGCTGCCTGCTGGAACTGTGCAAGCAGCCGGATGCGATGACTCACCCGGACGGCATGCAGATCAAGGTGACCCGTCAGGAAATCGGGCGGATTGTCGGTTGTTCCCGCGAGATGGTCGGTCGCGTACTCAAGGACCTGGAAGAACGCAACCTGGTGGACGTCAAAGGCAAGACCATGGTGGTCTTCGGTACGCGCTAAACCCTGAACATGTCTGCCAGCAACTGGCGGTACAACGTGTCGAGTCGCCCCAACGCATCAGGTGCTGCATATTTTTCATGAAGAGCAATGTGGCTCTCGGCGCGAACTCGCTGCTCCAGGCCACAGGCTTCATTGAACCGGTTGACCGCCGCAACCATCGACTCACGCTCGTTATCGAGCAACAAAGCCCCGTGCACCAACCCTACCGGACGCGTACCGCCCTTGCTCTGGCGCCAGCGCTGCGCGGTGCCAACCATCTTGCGCCCATCGAGATTGACGTTGAATCGGCCATCGCAAAACGCGCCATCAACTTCGCCCAAGGACGAAACGCCGCCCATCTCATCAAGCAACTGACAAATCGGGTCGCAGAGTCGACGATAAGCGATTTCGATCCGGTTCTGGTCACCCTCGTTACGCGGTGGCGCGTAGACCAGCGCGATATTGATGGTTGAGGCCGATTGCGGCACTGGTTCACCGCCGGTTTCACGCAATAACACCGGCCAACCCGCCGCAGCCGATACCTCGCACGCGGCCTCGAACCCAGGCAGGCGATTCAACCGTCGAGGCATGACCAGCGCCCGATCACTGGGTTGCCAGAACAGCAGACCAAACTCCGAATCGCCGGTGCACACATGGGCCAACAGATCCTGTTCGGCGAGCAAGCCGGCTTCGACGGTCAGAGAGATTGGCTGAGGCATGAATAACTCCGTAAGACATGAAGTCTTTGGGGCACTTGATGGCCTCTTCGCGGGCAAGCCCGCTCCCACAGGGGATCGGGTTGCCTGCGAAGATGTTTTCAGTCGAGGGTCGAGCCGCTGACCGGACCGCCACGCTCTGGAAAGAACAGACGCTGCAGTTCGGTGCCCGGGCTTTCGGCGCGCATGAACGCTTCGCCAACCAGGAACGCGTACACATCGCTGATTTCCATCAGCTCGACATCGGCCCGGTTGAGAATGCCACTTTCGGTGATCACCAAGCGATCACGCGGGATACGCGGCAACAGATCGAGGGTGGTTTCCAGATTGACTTCGAAGGTGTGCAGGTTGCGGTTGTTCACGCCCACCAGCGGAGTGTCCAGGGTTTTCAAGGCCCGCTCCAGCTCGTCGCCATCGTGAACTTCCACCAGCACATCGAGGCCGACACTTTTGGCCACGGCCGCCAACTCGGCCATTTTCACGTCATCCAGTGCGGAGACGATCAATAGCACGCAGTCGGCGCCCAATGCTCGGGCTTCGACGATCTGGTACGGATCGATCATGAAGTCCTTGCGGATCACCGGCAGTTTGCACGCCGCCCGCGCCTGTTGCAGATACGCATCGGCGCCCTGGAAGTAATCGATATCGGTGAGCACTGACAGACAGGTCGCGCCGCCCTTCTCGTAACTCTTGGCGATGTCGGCGGGAACGAAGTTCTCGCGGATAACACCTTTGCTCGGTGAAGCTTTCTTGATTTCTGCAATGACCGCTGGCTGCTTGAGCTTGGCCTGAGCCAACAATGCCTTGGCAAAACCACGGGGTGCATCGGCCGCCTTGGCCAGACTTTCCAGCTCCGCCAGGCTTACGCGAGCGCTACGCTCGGCGACTTCCTGGACTTTACGGGCCAGAATGTTTTCCAGAACCGTCGGTACACTCATCCCTCATTCTCCACTTTGAATACCGCGGTAAATGCACCCAACTCCTCCAGTTTTTCCCGAGCGAGGCCTGTGTGCAGCGCATCGTGCGCCAGGGCAACGCCTTCTTTCAAACTGCTGGCATGGTCGGCGGCGTACAGCGCGGCACCGGCATTGAGCATAATCATTTCCGCGGCTTTCTGACCGTTCTCGGTCTTGCGCTTGCCCAGGGCATCGCGAATCAGCTCCAGGGAAGCCGCCGGGCTATCCACTGCCAGACCGTGCAGGCTCTGGCTCTTCATCCCCAGGTCTTCTGGCTCGACCCAATACTCGGTGATCTGGTCATCCTTCAATTCCGCCACGAAGGTCGGCGCTGCCAGACTGAACTCGTCCAGGCCATCCTTCGAGTGCACCACCAGCACGTGCTTGCTGCCCATACGCTGCAAGACTTCGGCCAGCGGCCGGCACAACGCCTGATTGAACACGCCCACCACCTGATGCTTCACGCCGGCCGGATTCGTAAGCGGGCCGAGCATGTTGAACAGCGTGCGCAAGCCCAGCTCCCGGCGCGGGCCGGCGGCGTGCTTCATGGCGCTGTGATGGGTCTGGGCGAACATGAAACCGATGCCGACGTTGTCGATGCAGCGTGCGACCTGAACCGGGGTCAGGTTCAGATAGATACCCGCCGCCTCCAGCAGATCGGCGCTGCCGCTTTTGCCCGAGACCGCACGGTTACCGTGCTTGGCGACAGTGCAACCCGCGGCCGCAACCACGAACGAGGAAGCAGTCGAGACGTTGAAGATATTGGCACCGTCACCACCGGTACCGACCACATCGACGACGCCGTCGAGGGTCTTGAGTTCGACCTTGTCCGCCAGCTCGCGCATGACCGACACGGCGCCGACGATTTCGTCGATGCTCTCACTCTTCATGCGCATGGCCATCATGAACGCGCCGATCTGCGCGTCCGTGCATTGCCCGGTCATGATTTCGCGCATGACATCGCGCATCTCATCGGTGCTGAGGTCGAGCTGTTCGACGATACGGCTCAGGGCTGTCTTGATATTCATGAAAAGTCCTTAGCGCGTGCCGCCGGTTTGCTTGAGGAAATTAGCGAACAGCTCGTGGCCCTGTTCGGTGAGGATCGACTCAGGGTGAAACTGGACGCCCTCGATGTTCAGTGTCTTGTGACGCAGGCCCATGATCTCGTCGACCGAACCGTCTTCAAGCTGGGTCCAAGCGGTCAGCTCCAGGCAATCGGGCAAGGTTTCGCGTTTGACGATCAGTGAATGATAGCGGGTGACTGTCAGCGGATGGTTCAGGCCTGCAAATACGCCTTTGTCCTCGTGGAACACCGGGCTGGTCTTGCCGTGCATGACCTGACGGGCGCGGACCACATCGCCGCCAAAGGCCTGGCCAATGGATTGATGACCCAGGCACACGCCGAGAATCGGCAGTTTTCCGCCAAAATGCTTGATCACATCAATCGACACGCCGGCTTCGTTCGGCGTGCAAGGACCGGGTGAAACGACAATCCGCTCAGGGTTGAGGGCTTCGATTTCGGCAATGGTGAGCTCATCGTTGCGCACGACTTTGACCTGGGAGCCGAGCTCACCGAGGTATTGCACAACGTTGTAAGTAAAAGAGTCGTAGTTATCGATCATCAGCAACATGGCTTAAGAACCTCTTGAATTTACTGACTTTGAATACAGCCTTCGAAAGATTTACCCGCAGCTTCCTGCACTTTGTCAGTCGCTGGAGTTGCGCTGCAAAGCGGTTTGTCTTGCGGGTAAAGAAGGCAAAGCGGTAAAGATCCGGCCGGGCCGGCAGAAGGATTCAGGCGCGCCAACGCCAACGGGCGTGTGCCTTGATGACTTGATCCAGAAGTTTGCTGACGATCAACACGGGGAAGGTCTCATTTATACGTCTCGGCACAGTAACTTAGCTGGGCAGAGCGTGCAATATGGGGCGATCGAAGCTCTTGAAACAATTGACGGGTTCGCGCCGAACGGCAACAGGCTCTATAGTTTCTGGCACTGTCGTTTTGCTCACTACAACAATAACAAACGGACTTGCTCATGATCAGACAGACGTTGGCTGTACCGCTTGCCGGCTGCTTGCTCGCTATGGCCTGCACCCAGGCGATCGCGGCGCCCAACCCCTATTCGAATTTCATCGTCTTCGGCGATAGCCTCAACGATGCCGGGCAGTTTACCGACACGGGCGGCCCTCCCGGCTCGACCCTGCGCTTCACCAACCGGACCGGACCGGTTTACCAGAACGGCAGCGGCGAAGTCTATTCCGCCAACTCGACGCAATTGCTGGGCGGAAGGCTGGGGTTTTCACCGGACCAGACGGCTGCTTCAACCTCGGCGGCACGCGCGAACCAGGGTCTGCCGGACGGTAACAACTGGGCCGTTGGCGGATATCGCACCGACCAGATCCTCACCTCGATCACCAGCGTATCCGCCACGGGTGAACGCACACGCTCGGGCTATCTGCCGACAAACAACTTCAGCGCCGATCCGAATGCGCTGTATTACATTTCCGGGGGCGGGAACGATTTTCTTCAGGGACGTGTACAAAGTGGCGCTCAGGCGAATGCCGCTGCGGATCGACTGGCCAACAGCGTCCAGGTTCTGCAAACCGCCGGAGCCCGGTACATTATGGTCTGGCTGCTGCCCGACCTGGGTTTGACGCCCGCCATCAATGGCACGCCCCAGCAGGCACCCACCTCACTACTGAGCTCTGCCTTCAACCGGCAACTGGTCACCCGTCTCGCGGGGATCGATGCCGAAATCATCCCGTTGAACATTCCGCTGCTGTTGCAGGAAACCTTCGCCGATCCGGCTCGATTCGGTTTTGCTACAGGCCAGAACCTGACGGCGACTTGCTTCAGCGGTAACAGCTGCACCGAAAACGCTACGTATGGCATCAACAGTGCCACCCCGGACCCCAGCAAGCTGATTTATAACGATGGGGTTCATCCGACCGAAGCCGGGCAAAAGCTGATTTCCGACTATGCCTATTCCTTACTGGCAGCGCCTTGGGAGCTGACGTTGTTGCCGGAAATGGCCCACGCTACCTTGCGTGCGCACCAGGATGAACTGCGCAGCCAATGGCAATCGGACTGGGATAACTGGCAAGTGATCGGCCAATGGCGCGCCATTGTCGCCGGTGGTGGGCAGCATCTGGATGTCGATAGCCAAAGCAGCGGAGCCAGCGCCGACGGCGACGGTTACAACCTGAATATCGGCGGCAGCTATCGTCTCAATGACGCCTGGCGCGTCGGTGTGGCGGCGGGTTTCTATCGTCAGAACCTGGAAGCAGGCAATAACGATTCGGACTACAAACTCAACAGCTACCTGGCCACCGCCTTCGCTCAGTTCCAGCAGAATCGCTGGTGGGCCGATGCCGCGTTGACCGGCGGTAAGCTGGATTACGACAACCTCAAACGCAAATTCGACCTGGGTGCCAGCGAAGGCGCGGAGAAAGGCGATACCGATGGCGATCTCTGGGCCTTCAGCACTCGCCTTGGCTACGACATTGCGCAACCGGGCAGCGAGTGGCACCTGTCGCCGTTCATCAGCGCCGATTACGCAAAAGTGGAAGTCGACGGCTACTCGGAAAACAGCACTCGTTCCACAGCGCTGACCTTTGACGATCAGACTCGCGATTCAAAACGTCTGGGTGCCGGTCTGCAGGGTAAGTATCAGATCACCAAGCAGACTCAAGTGTTCGGCGAATACGCGTATGAGCATGAATACGAGGATGACACTCAGAAAGTAAACATCGCGCTCAACAGCCTGCCGTCCCTGGACTTCAAACTGGACGGCTATACACCGCAAAGCCACTTGAATCGCGTGAGCCTGGGGGTCAGCCACAAGTTGACGGCCGATCTGGCGCTGCGTGGCGGATACACGTTCCGCAAGGATGATGACTTTACCCAGCAAGGGCTTACCGTTGGGGTTGCGCTGGACTTCTGATCCGGCAAACAGCAGGCACAAAAAACGCGGCGCCCTCACAGGTGCCGCGTTTTTTTATGCTGGTGAAGTCTTTGTGGGAGCGAGCCTGCTCGCGAAAGCGGTGGGTCAGACAACATCAATGTTGACTGTGCTGGCCTCTTCGCGAGCAGGCTCGCTCCCACAGGTTTTGCGTGAACTCAGCTTGCCGGGGTTTGCTCGGCCAGGGCCACCGCACGGAACATCGCGCGGCGCTTGTTCAGGGTTTCTTCCCATTCCAGCGCCGGTACCGAGTCGGCAACGATGCCGCCACCGGCCTGCACGTGCAGTTCGCCGTTCTTGATCACCGCGGTGCGGATCGCGATCGCGGTGTCCATGTTGCCGTTCCAGGCGAAGTAGCCGACCGCGCCGCCGTAGACACCACGCTTGACCGGCTCCAGTTCGTCGATGATTTCCATTGCGCGAATCTTCGGGGCGCCAGACAAGGTGCCCGCCGGCAGAATCGCCCGCAGTGCGTCCATCGCTGTCAGCCCGGCCTTCAATTGACCGGTGACGTTGGAAACGATGTGCATCACGTTGGAATAACGCTCGATGACCATTTTTTCGGTGAGTTTCACCGAACCGATTTCCGAGACCCGACCGGTGTCGTTTCGGCCCAGGTCGATCAACATCAAGTGCTCGGCAATTTCCTTGTCGTCGGACAGCAGGTCTTTTTCTAGTGCCAGGTCGGCCTCTTCGTTGGCGCCGCGCGGACGGGTGCCGGCGATGGGGCGCACGGTGATCAGGTTGTCTTCGACCCGCACCAGCACTTCCGGCGAACTGCCGACGACGTGGAAGTCGCCGAAGTTGAAGAAGTACATATAAGGCGTCGGGTTGAAGCAACGCAGCGCGCGGTACAAGTCGATGGGCGCAGCCTTGAAGTCGATCGACATGCGCTGGGACGGCACGACCTGCATGCAGTCGCCGGCCAGGATGTATTCCTTGATGGTGTCGACGGCTTTTTCGTAATCGTCCTGGGTGAAGCTCGAACGAAATACCGGATCAGCAGACTGTTGTTTGCTGAAATCCAGGCCACGGCGCGGGGTGATCGGCTGACGGAGTTTTTCCAGCAGCTCTTCCAGTCGTGCCTGACCTTG
Source organism: Pseudomonas rossensis (assembly GCF_039888995.1). NCBI lineage: Bacteria > Pseudomonadati > Pseudomonadota > Gammaproteobacteria > Pseudomonadales > Pseudomonadaceae > Pseudomonas > Pseudomonas rossensis. The sequence goes on from NZ_JBBWCB010000083.1 coordinate 19,561, forward strand.
CTCGAAGGCTTCTGCTTGCGACGGATCGGCCAGGACAATCGCATGCATCTTGCCGGCGAGGTTGTCGAATACCACTACCGCGTCAGAAACCATCAGCAGAATGTCCGGCACGCCCAACGGATCCGGGTTCGGGCACTTGCCCAGACGCTTCTCCACGTAGCGCACGCAGTCGTAACCGAAGTAACCCACCAGACCGCCATTGAAACGCGGCAGGCCAGGGATGGTTGGCACGTTGTAGCGAGCTTTGAATGCTTCGACGAAGGCCAGTGGATCTTCAGCTTCGTGGCTTTCGATCTCGACGCCGTCATGGGTCACGCTGATGTGATGGTCGTGAACCCGCAGCACGGTACGGCACGGAAGGCCGATGATCGAGTAACGGCCCCACTTCTCCCCGCCCTGCACCGATTCCAGCAGGTAGGAGTTGGGCTCGTCGGCCAGTTTCAGGTAGATCGACAGCGGTGTGTCGAAGTCGGCCAGGGTTTCGCAGGCAAGCGGGATGCGGTTATAGCCGGCAGCGGCCAAACGCAGGAATTCTTCGCGGATCATGGGGTAACCTCGTGGCTTGAGGGTCTAACAGTCAGGAATGCAAACGCGCCGGTATGCCGGCCAGGAACAAGTCAGGCGCGCCAACGCCAGCGGGCCAGGGCCTTGATGACTTTCATCCAGAGTTTGCGAGTGACCACCACGATGGCGTTTCCAGAAGGGGGTTGAACAGCGTCGGGCAACGTTATCTCAGCGGCCGGATCCAGGCAACCGGGAATTAACTTGCGCAGATCGTCGATCACCAGCGCCGGCGACTCTTCGGCAATCGGCCGGCCATGGTTATAGCCGTAACTCAGTGCCACGCATTTGACCCCCGCCGCTTTTGCCGCCAGCACATCGCTGCGCGAATCGCCGACGAACAAGGATTGCGACGCCGGGATGTTGGTCATTTTCATCACGAAGAACAGCGCTGCCGGGTCCGGCTTTTTCTGTGGCAGGGTGTCGCCGCCGATGATCAAGCGGAAATAACGACCGATTTTCATCTGGTCCAGCAGCGGCGCGACGAAGCGCTCCGGCTTGTTGGTGATCAGCGCCATCTCTACACCCTGCTTGTGCAGCCATTTCAGGGTGTCGCGCACGCCGGGGTAGACCACCGTCAGCGCGTGACCGTCCTCATAAAAGCCGTTGAACAACGTCAGGGCATGCTCAGCTTCGACCTCATCGACACCCTCGGCGTCGATGTGGTTGGCCAAGGCCCGGCGCACCAGTACGTGCACGCCGTTGCCCACCCACTCACGCACCGATGCGATACCAGCAGGTTGACGCCCGAGTTTGAGCAGCATGTTATCCACAGCCGCTGCGAGGTCGGGGACCGAATCGACCAGCGTGCCATCCAGATCGAACATCACCAACCGCGGCAGAGACCCCGGGAACAGCTGCTCAAAGCCACTCATGGGCGAGCCAGCGCCAGTTCGGAACGCATCTTTTCAATCACCTCTTGGTAGTTCGGTGCATTGAAGATCGCCGAGCCGGCGACGAAGGTGTCAGCGCCAGCAGCGGCGATTTCACGAATGTTGTTCACGTTCACGCCGCCGTCGATTTCCAGGCGGATGTCACGGCCGGAAGCATCGATCAGTGCCCGCGCTTCACGCAGCTTGTCGAGGGTGCCGGGGATGAACTTCTGCCCGCCGAAGCCCGGGTTGACGCTCATCAGCAGGATCATGTCGACCTTGTCCATCACGTACTTGAGCACGTCCAGTGGGGTCGCCGGATTGAACACCAGGCCCGACTTGCAGCCGCCCTCGCGGATCAGTTGCAGGGAACGGTCAACATGCTGGCTGGCTTCCGGGTGGAAGGTGATGTACGTCGCGCCGGCCTCGATGAAATCACCCACGATGCGGTCCACCGGGCTGACCATCAGGTGCGCGTCGATCGGCGCGGTCACGCCGTACTTACGCAGTGCGGCACAGACCATCGGGCCGATGGTCAGGTTCGGCACGTAGTGGTTGTCCATGACATCGAAGTGCACGAAGTCGGCACCGGCGGCCAGGACGTTGTCCACTTCTTCACCCAAGCGGGCGAAGTCGGCGGAGAGAATCGACGGAGCAATGACGAAGGGCTGCATGACGCACCTTTTTTGAGCAGAATCACGATGGCGCGCATTGTATACCGCATGCTTTGAAGCGCGCACCGTGACGCGATAATCAGTAGGCCGCGCGGTAGATCTTCTCGATATCGACGGCACTCAATTTGCGCGGATTGTTGCGCATCAAACGCTCAATCCCCGCAGCTTCTACCGCCATGGCCGGGATCGCGTCCTCGGGAACGCCGAAGCTGTGCAGGCCCGCCGGGATTTCCACCGCGGCGCACAGCTCGGTCATCGCCTCCACGGCTTTGTCGGCCGCGTCGTCGGCGCTCAGATGAGCGGTCTTCACCCCCATGGCCTCGGCGATATCCTGCATGCGCTCCACGCAGGCCATTTTGTTCCAGGTCATGACATACGGCAGCAGCAAGGCGTTGCTGACGCCATGGGCAATGTTGTAACGGCCGCCCAGCGGGTACGCCAGCGCGTGCACCGCGCCGACCCCGGCATTACCAAACGCCATACCGGCCATCAGGCTGGCGGTGGCCATGTCTTCGCGGGCCTGGAGATTGGACGGATTGGCGTAAGCCTTCGGCAGCGCCTTGGCGATGAGCTTGATGGCGCCGATGGCCAGTGCGTCGGTAATCGGTGAGGCGTTCAGCGACAGATAGGATTCGATGGCGTGCACCAGTGCATCGACGCCACTGGCGGCAGTGACACTGCGCGGACAGGTCAGGGTCATTTGTGGACTGACCAGCGCCACGTCCGGTAATAGATAGTCGCTGACGATGCCTTTCTTCAGCTGCGCGACCTTGTCGGAAAGGATCGCCACGTTGGTGACTTCCGAGCCGGTACCGGCGGTGGTCGGAATGGCGATTAGCGGCGGGCCTTTGCGCGGCACCTGATCGATGCCGAACAGATCCTCCAGCGCCCCGTGATAGCCGGCGTAGGCCGCGACACTTTTAGCGATGTCGATGGCACTGCCACCGCCCAGGCCGATCAGTCCGTCGTGCCCGCCCTCGCGGTAGACCCGCATGCAGTCTTCGACGATGGCGATTTCCGGGTCTGGCAATACACGGTCGAAAATTTCGTAGGTTCGGTCGCCCAGCTGCGCCAGCGCCAGCTCGACCGTGCCGGACTTGACCAGTGCGGCATCGGTGACGATCAGAGGGTTGTCGATGTCCAGGCGTGTCAGTTCAGCCGCCAACTGCTCGATGGCACCTGCGCCGGTGATCAGTTTGTGAGCGATTTTGAAAGAGGAAAGACTCATGTGCGCAGCCTCTTATAGATAGGGGAGCTGGGCACAAGAGTAGCTGGATATTGGGGTTTGTCTGCTATTCAGGCCATGAATGACCAGAGATCTCGAACACCGCACAAAACCCCTGTAGGAGCTGTCGAGTAAAACGAGGCTGCGATCTTGTGATCTTAAGAAATCAAGATCAAAAGATCGCAGCCTCGTTTTACTCGACAGCTCCTACAGGGACAGCGTCAGACCTGGGCGGTACGCAGTTTTTCGCTACGGCCGCGCAGCCATTCCAGGGTCAGCAGCAGGATCACCGAGAAGGCAATCAGCAACGTCGCCGCCGCCGCGATGGTCGGGCTGAGGTTTTCGCGGATGCCGCTGAACATCTGCCGTGGCAATGTCGCTTGTTCAGGTCCGGCGAGGAACAGCGTCACCACCACTTCATCGAACGAAGTCGCGAAGGCAAACAGCGCACCGGAGATCACGCCGGGGGCAATCAGCGGCAGTGTCACCCGACGGAACGCCGTCAGCGGCGAAGCACCGAGGCTGGCAGCAGCGCGCACCAGGTTCTGGTTAAACCCCTGCAACGTCGCCGACACCGTGATGATCACAAACGGCACACCCAACACCGCATGCACCACGATCAGCGAGAAGAAGCTGTTACCCAGCCCCAGTGGCGCGAAGAACAGATAGCTCGCCACACCAATGATCACCACCGGCACCACCATCGGCGAAATCACCAGCGCCATCACCAGCGCCTTGCCGCGAAAGTCGCCGCGGGTCAGACCAATGGCCGCCAACGTACCGAAAATCATCGCCAGCACCGTGGCCGCCGGGGCGACGATGATGCTGTTCTTCAACGCACGCATCCATTCCGCCGAAGCGAAGAAGTCGTGGTACCACTGCAGCGAGAAACCTTGCAGCGGGTACACCAGGAAACTGCCTGAGTTGAACGACAGCGGAATGATCACCAGCACTGGCAGGATCAGGAACAACAGAATCAAGCCGCAGAGAATCCGCAAGCTGTAGAACCACACCCGTTCAATGGGCGACATATAAGGACTCAGCATTTCGTTCTCCCCTTAGCTCAGGCGCAGGCGACTGGCGCCCACCAGCCAGCTGTAAATCAGATAAAGCACCACGGTCGCCAACAGCAGCAGCCCACCGAGTGCGGTCGCCATGCCCCAGTTGATGCTGGTGTTGGTGTAGAAGGCGACGAAGTAACTGACCATCTGATCGTTCGGGCTGCCCAGCAAGGCCGGGGTGATGTAGTAGCCGATGGCGAGGATGAACACCAACAGGCAACCGGCGCCGACACCGGCATAGGTCTGCGGGAAGTACACCCGCCAGAAACTGGCGAACGGGTGGCAGCCGAGGGAAATCGCGGCGCGCATGTAAGTCGGCGAGATGCCTTTCATTACGCTGTAGATCGGCAGAATCATGAACGGCAGCAGGATGTGCACCATGGAGATGTAAACCCCGGTGCGGTTGAACACCAGCTCCAGCGGTTTATCGATGATGCCCATGGCCATCAGGCCGCTGTTGATCAAGCCACCCGATTGCAGCAACACGATCCACGCGGCGACCCGCACCAGGATCGAGGTCCAGAACGGCAACAGCACCAGAATCATCAGCAGGTTGCTTTGGCGTGATGGCAGGTTCGCCAGCAAGTACGCCAACGGATACGCCAGCACCAGGCAGATCACGGTGATGATCAAACCCATCCAGAACGTGCGGGCGAAGATGTCGAGGTAGATCGCCTGGTCCGGGGTAGCCGGGGCCACTTCACCGAGGTCGTCGATACGGTGGTCGACCGCCGCCAGCAGGTAGTACGGGGTAATGCTGCTGGTGTTACGGCGCACCGCTTGCCAGTAGGCCGGGTCGCCCCAGCGCTCGTCGAGACCTTCCAGCGCTTCTTTATAAGAGGCCGGTTCGGTGGCGAACGGTAAGGCACGTGCGGTTTTGGTCAGGAGGCTACGGTAGCCGGCCAACTCCATGTTCAAGCGCTTGGACAGGTCGCCCAAGGTCTGATTCTTGCGGGCTTCAGCCAGGTCTTCGCTGGCGGCCTTGTAAACCGGTTCAGCGGGCAGGCCTCGGCCATCCCAACTGGCGATAGCCGACACGGTGCGCGGCATGCCGCCCACCACTTCCGGGTTACCGACACTTTTGTAGAGCAGCGCCACGATTGGCACCAGGAACACCAGCAACAGAAACAGCACCAACGGCGCGATCAAGGCTTGTGCTTTCCAGCGGTTGATCCGCTCGGCGTGCTTGAGCCGCTGCTTCAAGGTGGGGTCGGTGCCCGCGTTCAGGGGAATGGCGGTGGCCATGGCGTACTCCGGAAATCTTTGATCGTTGCAGAGGCATACAAACAACCTGTAGGAGCGAGCTTGCTCGCGATGGGGGCGTTACATTCAACATCAATGTTGACTGACCCACTGCTATCGCGAGCAAGCTCGCTCCCACAAGGATTGCGGTGTTCAAACCACAGGGTCGTGCTTACTTCGCAGCCCAGGAATTGAAGCGCTGTTCCAGTTGCTCACCGTTGTCAGCCCAGAAGCTGACGTCGATCTGCACCTGGTTGGCGATGTTTTCCGGGGTGGTCGGCATGTCTTTCAGGACATCCTTGGCCAGCAACGGTACGGCTTGAATGTTGGCCGGGCCGTAGGCGATGTTTTCCGAGTAGGTCTTCTGCTGCTGCGGCGCCACCGAGAAAGCGATGAATTTCTTCGCCGCTTCAGCGCGTGCTTTATCCAGACCTTTCGGGATGGCCCATGCGTCAAAGTCGTAGATACCGCCGTTCCACACGACTTTCAGGTTGCTTTCTTTCTGCACGGCAGCGATCCGGCCGTTGTAGGCCGAGCTCATGACCACGTCGCCGGAAGCGAGGTACTGCGGCGGTTGCGCGCCGGCTTCCCACCACTGGATGCTTGGTTTCAGCTCATCAAGCTTCTTGAACGCGCGGTCCTGACCATCCTTGCCGGCCAGTACTTTGTAGACGTCTTTCGGCGCAACGCCGTCGGCCATCAGAGCGAATTCCAGGGTGTACTTGGCGCCTTTGCGCAGGCCACGTTTGCCCGGGAATTTCTTGGTGTCCCAGAAATCCACCCAGCCGGTCGGTGCGGAAGCCAGTTTGTCGGCGTTGTAGGCCAGCACGGTCGACCACACGAAGAAGCCCACGCCGCATGGCTGGATGGCGCCTTTGACGTAGTCTTCGGACTTGCCGAACAACTTCGGATCAAGCTGCTCGAACATGTCTTCATCGCAACCACGGGACAGTTCTGGCGATTCAACTTCTACCAGGTCCCAGGACACGCTCTTGGTGTCGACCATGGCTTTGACCTTGGCCATCTCGCCGTTGTACTCGCCAGCCACGATCTTGCCGTTACCTGCCGCTTCCCACGGTGCGTAGAAGGCTTTGACCTGCGCCGCCTTGTTCGCCCCGCCAAAGGACACCACGGTCAGGTCCGGGCCCGCCGCCATTGCGTGTGCCGCGCCGATCATGCCCATGACCAAAGCGGTGAATTTCAGGGATCTCAACATTTATTGTTCTCTCCACGTGCAGGGTTGGTGTTGTTGAAGCAGGGGGGCGATCAATGCGCCTCTAGAAGTGGGTCGAGCGCGCGAACGTGTTCGACCTGCCAGCCAAGCGGTACCACGTCGCCGACGGCCAGCGCGGGATCGAGCTCGGCAATCGGTTGTTTCACAAAAAAATCGGTCTTGCCGCAGACTTCCAGGCGAACCCGGACGTGGTCGCCCAGATAGATGAATTCCGCCACCCGCCCGGAGAAGCGGTTGACGCAGGACTCGCTGGAGCCGTTGAGGCTGACGCGTTCCGGGCGAATCGACAGCGTGACGGGTTCGCCGGTCTTGCCGACGTTGACCGCCAGCGCTTCAACCTTTTCACCACGACCGAGTTCGACGATGCAGCGGTCGCCGGTCTGGCTGTGCAAGCGGCCATTGAGGCGGTTGTTCTCGCCGATGAAGTTGGCGACGAAGGTGTTTTTCGGCTCTTCGTAGAGGGTGCGCGGCGGCGCGATCTGCTGGATTTCGCCCTGGTGGAACACCGCCACACGGTCGGACATGGTCAGGGCTTCGCCCTGGTCGTGGGTCACGTAGACCACGGTCACGCCGAGGCGCTGGTGCAGGTGCTTGATTTCCATCTGCATGTGTTCACGCAGCTGTTTGTCCAGTGCGCCGAGGGGTTCGTCCATCAGCACCAGTTGCGGTTCGAACACCAACGCGCGGGCCAGGGCCACACGCTGTTGCTGACCACCGGACAGTTGCGCCGGGTAACGCTGGGCGAAGGTGTCGAGCTGAACCATGCTCAGGACTTTTTTGACCTTGTCGCTGACATCGCTCTTGTTCAAGCCGCGCACAGTCAGCGGGAACGCCAGGTTCTCGGCCACCGTCATGTGCGGGAACAATGCGTAGTTCTGGAACACCATGCCGATGTCGCGTTTGTGCGGCGGCACGTTGTTGATGGAACGCCCGGCCAGCTGGATTTCGCCTGCGGTCGGCGTTTCGAAACCGGCGAGCATCATCAGGCTGGTGGTCTTGCCGGAGCCGGACGGGCCGAGCAAGGTGAGGAATTCGCCTTTGCGAATCTCCAGGTTGAGGTCTTTGACGATCAGGTTCTCGCCGTCGTAGCTTTTTTGTACTCCACGAAAGCTGACCAGAATATCGCTGGCCCCTGCGTTTGTATCGACCTGGCTCATACCCACACCTTTGTTGTGATGACTGCTGTGGACTAAGCCTAGTGGACGCTGCCGACCACGCAAATCGGGGCGCAGGAGAGAATGGCCTCAGCCGGATGGAAG
>NZ_JBBWCB010000084.1:0-27107 GCF_039888995.1 Pseudomonas rossensis
ATCATCGAGGGTTGTGCGAGCATCAGTTCGATGGCTTTCGGCTGGTCGAGATCGGCTTTGCGTTCGTCGTCGAGCTTGCGGAAGGTCGTGCCTGCACGGTTCAACACCACTTGCCAGCCGTGCTCGTCGCACCATTGGGTCAGGTGTTCACGGTCGATTCCGGCCGCTTTGTAATCATGGAAGTTATAGCTGACAGCGTGTTCATCGAGCCAGGTGCGCGCCTTTTTCATGGTGTCGCAGGCTTTGATGCCGAAAAGGTGCAACGTTTTGCTTGAAACGGTCAAGGAATTGCCCCCTTTGCAGGTGCTGGAAATAAAAGGTGAAGGATTATGCCATGACCGGACGGTTTCGCGTCGGCCGTGGTCGGGTTTGTCCGTTTGTCGTGGCGATCAGCTGTCGCATGCGACATTAGCGCCACGGCCCGCTCGCAGTGTAAGCGGCTAATATGGCACTTCAATGCTGTCGATTGTCTTGAAAACCACGCTTTATGCAAACGGCCAATGCGGCCGCTTGCGTTGAGGGCGCAGGGTTTGAGTGAGACCAACCTGGGCCTGGTCAAATAGCCTGTAGCGAATTAATCGCGACTCTCGGTTGTGTGTTCAGGATAGGGATAGGCCTCGGCCATGAACGCCTTGTCCTTTTCGCTGAGGTCAAAGTTCAGGTAAATCTGGAAGTCACCGTGCGTCCAGGCCTGGTGGATTTCATAGTGCATGATCGACTTTGGGTCATAAGGCGAGTAGTTGACTTCGCTGGTGTCGAGAAGATTGAAATAGCGCTCGTCAACCTCTTTTCGCCTGAAGTCATCCTCACCAGCGTCTTCAGGTACCCAATGATCACTGTAAACCGCTGGCTTGTTCCAGGGAATGTTTGCCTCAGGGTGCAGGTGTTCATGCTCGGCTCCCAATGCATGACCGAACTCGTGCATCACATAGTGGGCGAAGAGCTTAGGTATAAGCATCCAGTCCGAAATCTCCATGGTTGGACCTTCTTCATCAAGTAGCGCGTCGGTACCGATGCTGGACCAGTAGAGTCCTGTACCGGTGCGAATTCGGATATCACCTACTTCGCCTTCGACGAAGTCGAACTTCAGATTGATATGGGGCAACCAGTTACTTGCAGCAGCCTTGACGCCGTCCTTGAAAGCTTGGCTGCCATTTAAAAACGCGATACGCAACGTGCGGCCGGGAGCCCAGAATTTCGTATGTCTGGCGACTGCCCGTTTCTGGCGACCGGAGCTGGAAGTCGGGCGGTTTGCAGGATTCTCGGCGATGGCAGCTTCATAGGAAGCCTGATCATCTTCCGGTTTTCTGGTGAGGCAAGTTGTTGCAGGGTTCATGATTAAGTATCCGTACTTGTATCGGCTGGAATTAATGAGTGTTTGTTTGGGGCGGTAAACCTGGAATATCGAGCGCGTCGGGTTGCGTAGTTGCTCGGGTAGATTAATGAGCTTTGTGGGTTGGGAGAAGTGTGGCAGTTATTAGTTGTATTGCTTGATGTTGAGAGTTCCCAGGGCGTTGCACCCTGCGAACTTTTTTGTATTTGGGTGGTTATTGTTTATTTTGGATAAAGCAGTTTCATCAGTCGTTTGTCTTTTTTGCTGAGCCTGCGATTGATCGGGACTTCCCAGTTGCCCACTGTCAACGTGTTGGGTACGGGGTGGTGCATGATCGATTTTTTATCATAAGAGGTGTAAATCGCATCCAGGGTATTGAAGGGGGCGAACAGGTTTCTGTCCACATCTTCCCGGGACAGCGGATTCATCTCGCGGTTCTGGTAGAACTCATACACCTTCGGTTTGTCCCAGGGAATGTTCGCCTCTGGATGTTGGTGTTCATGCATCGCCCCCAGTGCATGACCGAATTCATGAATCACAATCACCTCGAAGTCTTCATGTTCGGGCTTGACGCCCAGGTTCATGGTTGGCCAGTCGGGATGAATCAACAGCGCGTCGGTGCCCAGCATCGAGCTGTTATCGTTGTTCTTGGTAGCGATCCGAATCTCGCCCTGCAAATCATCGACGAACTCAAACTTGAGATTGATATACGGCAGCCATTGGCTGGCGGCGTCGATGATTTTCTGTTTGTGCTCATCGTTGGGGCCATCGATAAAAGCGATTTTGAGCGTGCGTCCGTTTGCCCAGAGTTTCGAATAATTGATCAGCGAGCGCTTGCGCCGAGTGCCAGTTGCGGAACCTGCGTTTTCAGGGTTCTCGTTAACAGCAACGTCGTAGGATTGTTGATCGTCGGGCCATTGGATGAGGTTGCAGTCTTCGATATTGTTCATTGGCTACTTCTTCCTTGAAGTGAGGTTGTGTGAATGCGCAAGCTAATGCGCTGCATGAGAGTAAGGGGGGACTCTGCAGTTCGGTGAACTTTAATTTCGGCTGAAGTGTTACCGGTTATAAAGTGTGCCCGCACTGCGTTGCACAGTGCGGGCGGGAGACTACTTGTTGCGGGTAATAAACGCGCGAATGCGTTCTGCGGCTTCAATGCATTCGGCCAGCGGAGCCACAAGTGCCATACGCACTCGGCCTGCGCCGGGGTTTGAACCGTTCACTTCGCGAGACAGATAAGACCCAGGAACGACCGTCACATGTTCTTCAACGAACAGATCACGGCAAAACGCTTCATCATCACCGTCAACGTTCGGCCACAGGTAGAAACCGCCGTCCGGGCGTTGTACATCCATGACTGGGCTGAGGATTTCCAGTACCGCATCGTATTTCTCGCGATAAAGCGCGCGGTTGGCCCGCACATGCACTTCGTCATTCCATGCGGCAACGCTGGCCAATTGGGTCTGAACCGGCATCGCGCAGCCGTGGTAGGTGCGGTACAGCAGGAAGCCTTTGAGAATGTCCGCATCACCGGCCACAAAACCCGAGCGCAGGCCCGGCAGGTTGGAGCGCTTGGACAGGCTGTGGAACACCACGCAGCGCTTGAAGTCCTTGCGGCCCAGTTCCACGCAGGCGCTGAGCAGGCCGGCCGGCGGGGTTTGTTCGTCGAAATACAGTTCGCTGTAGCACTCATCGGCGGCGATCACGAAGTCGTATTCGTCCGCCAGGGCAATCAGCTTCTTCAGGGTTTCGACCGGGATCAGTGCGCCGGTCGGGTTGCCCGGCGAGCACAGGAACAGGATCTGGCAGCGTTTCCAGATGTCCGGTGAGACGGCGTCGAAATCCGGGTTGAAGCCGTTTTCATCCAGGCATGGCAGGTAATGCGGCTTGGCACCGGCCAGGAACGCCGCGCCTTCGTAGATCTGGTAGAACGGGTTCGGGCTTATCACCAGTGCATCGTCGCCACGGTTGACCACGGTCTGGGTGAAGGCGAACAGCGCTTCACGAGTGCCGTTGACCGGCAGCACATTGCGCGCCGGGTCGAGCCAGCCGTTTGGAACGCTGAAACGACGTTCGCACCACGCGGCGATGGCTTCACGCAGGGCCGGGATGCCGAGGGTGGTCGGGTACACGGCCATCTGATCCAGATTGCTTGCGAGGGCTTCGGCGACAAAGCTTGGCGAACGGTGTTTCGGCTCGCCAATGGACAGCGCGATGGCACGTTTGTCCGGGTTTGGCGTGACGCTGCCGAGCAGGGCGCGGAGCTTCTCGAACGGGTAGGGCTGCAACTGGTTCAGAGCGTTGTTCATCGGTACGGGGTCTCTTTGAATGTGGGAGCGAGCCTGCTCGCGAAAGCGATGCGTCAGTCAACGTTGATGTTGAAGCTGGCGGCCTCTTCGCGAGCAGGCTCGCTCCCACAGGGAAAGTTGGTTAATTCAGATACTCAGTCGTGACAGTTTGATATCGGGTTCTTGGCTGACACTCAGCTGTTCGACGATTGCATCCTGCAAGCGGCTGCACAGCAATGGGTCGGACAACGGCTGGTTGTTCGCGTCGGTGATGAAGAACACGTCTTCCACGCGCTCGCCCAAGGTGGCGATCTTGGCGTTCTGCAGCGACAAGTCGAATTCCAGGAAGATCGTGCCGATGCGTGCGAGCAGGCCCGGGCGATCGGGCGCGCTGAGTTCCAGCACGGTCACCGGACGCTGGGCGTCGTTGTGGATCGTCACCTGTGGCGCAAACGCGAAATGCTTGAGCTGGCGCGGTACCCGACGCTGAATGATGGTCGGGTAGTCGTCCGGGTTGCGCAGGGCTTCGGTCAGACCGTCGCGAATCTGTTTGACCCGCTCCGGGTTATCGCCAATCGAGTCGCCGTCGGTGTCGAGCACGATGTAGGTGTCGAGGGTGAACTGGCTGCTGGAGGTGATGACCCGGGCGTCGTGAATGTTCAGGTTGAGCTGGTCCATCGCGGCCACGGTCACGGCGAAGAAGTCGTGTTGATCCGGCGCATAGATAAAGATCTGCGTGCCGCCTTCGAACTCGCGCTGGGTGGTTTCCTTGATCAGCACCAACGGCCCGCCGTCGGCCGGCTGCTGGAGGATCGCGTCGCTGTGCCAGGCCACGTCGCCGGCGGTGTGGCGCAGGAAGTAGTCATCACCCAATTGCGCCCACAGCTGCTCGACGTCGTCCGGATCGGTGCCGCCGCGCACCAGAATGTCCAGTGCTGCGCTCTGGGTCTGGCGGATCTGTTCTTCGCGATCGACCGGGTTTTCCAGGCCACGGCGCAAGGCACGCTTGGTCTCGGTGTAGAGCTGGCGCAACAGGCTGGCGCGCCAGGAATTCCACAGCGTCGGGTTGGTGGCGTTGATGTCGGCGACGGTCAGCACGTACAGATAATCGAGGTGGGTTTCGTCGCCGACAGTCTGTGCGAAATCGTGGATGACTTGCGGGTCGGACAAGTCCTTGCGCTGGGCGGTGGTCGACATCACCAGATGGTTCTGCACCAGCCAGACGATCAGGCGGCTATCCCACACTGGCAACTGGTGGCGCTGGCAAAAGGCTTCGGCATCCACCGCGCCAATTTCCGAGTGATCGCCGTGCCGGCCCTTGCCGATGTCGTGGTACAGACCGGCCAGGTAGATCAGCTCGGGTTTGGGCAGTTTGCCCATGAGCTTGCTGGCCAGCGGGAATTTTTCCGACACCTGGGTGTACTGCAACTTACGCAGATGTTTGATCAGGTTCAGGGTGTGAGCATCGACCGTATAGATGTGAAACAGGTCGTGCTGCATCTGCCCGACGATGAAGCCGAACTCCGGCAAGTAGCGCCCGAGGATGCCGTAACGGTTCATCCGTCGCAGGTTGCGATGGATGCCGATCTTGCACTTGAACAGCTCGATAAACAGGCTGGTGTTGCGGATGTCGTTGCGGAAATCGTCGTCGATCAGGTGGCGATTTTCTCGCAGCAGACGAATGGTGTCGGCGCGCACGCCTTTGATTTCCGGCTGCTGGGCCATCAGTACGAAGATTTCCAGCATGGCGAACGGAGTTCGGCGGAACACGTTGTCGTTGCGCGCCTCGATGTAACCGTCGTGCAGCTGGAATCGCGAGTTGATCGGCTGCGGCGGCGCTTCGTCTTCCGGCGCGAGAATGACTTCCTCGAAGTGCTGGATGATCAGGTCGCTGAGCTGGGCAATGCTCATGACCACCCGGTAATACTGCTGCATGAAGTTTTCGATGGCTTGCTTGGCGTCATCGCCTTTGAAGCCCAGCAGCCCGGCGATGGTGCGCTGGTGATCAAACAGCAAGCGGTCTTCGGAACGGCCGGCGAGCATGTGCAGGGCGTAACGAACCTTCCACAGGAACTCCTGGGAGGAGGCCAGCAGCGCGTTTTCGCTCTCAACCAGGAAACCTTCGCCGGCCAGGGCCCGCAGGTTCAGGGTGCCGTACTCGCGACGGGCCACCCACAGAATCGTCTGAATATCCCGTAGGCCGCCGGGAGAGCCTTTGACGTTGGGTTCCAGGTTGTATTCGGTGTCGTTGTATTTGTGGTGACGGGCCTTCTGCTCGGCGCGTTTGGCCAGGAAGAAGTCCTTGCTCGGCCACATGTGCGCGGTGCTGGTGACGTCCAGCATGCGCTGGCGCAAGCGCTCGGGGCCGCAGATGGTACGGCTTTCCATCAGGTTGGTGACGACCGTCAGGTCGGCGCGGGCCTCCTGGACGCATTCGTCCACCGAGCGAACGCTCTGGCCCACTTCAAGGCCGATGTCCCACAACAGCGTCAGAAAACGCTCGATGGAATCTCGGAAAACTTCGTGATCGGCGCTGTCCAGCAGGATCAGCAAATCGATGTCGGAATAAGGGTGCAGCTCACCGCGACCGTAGCCGCCGACCGCCACCAGCGCGATGTCGGCTTCGGAACTCAAGCTGAACTGCTCCCAGGCCTTTTGCAGGATGTTATCGACGAACCAGGCGCGATCCTCAATCAACCGGCGAATGTCGCGGCCGCTGCGGAAGCGCTCGTCGAGCACCTCGCGGGCCTGGCGAATCGCCTTCTTGAAGGCCGCGATCGGGCTTGCCTTCAGGGCCAGTTCAGCCTGGAACTGGCCACGGTCGAAGAGTTCGGGATCCACCTGCGGCATCGATTGGCTTTCCTGTCTATAAGGCTGAGGAGCTGCGCGCCCGGATCAGGCCGAAACGCGCGCGATGGTGTCGTCGGCGCGCAGGGTGAAGATCTCGTAACCGGTTTCGGTTACCAGCAGGGTGTGTTCCCACTGTGCCGACAGCTTGCGGTCCTTGGTGATCGCGGTCCAGCCGTCGCCCAGTACCTTGGTGTCGGCTTTGCCCTGGTTGATCATCGGCTCGATGGTGAAGGTCATGCCGGCTTTCAGTTCCATGCCGGTGCCAGCGCGGCCGTAGTGCAAGATCTGCGGCTCTTCGTGGAACACCTTGCCGATGCCGTGACCACAGAATTCGCGAACCACGGAAAAACCGTTCTTTTCAGCGTGCTTCTGGATGACTTCACCGATGTCGCCCAAGCGGCAGCCGGGTTTGACGATTTCGATGGCCTTGTACATGCATTCCTGGGTGATTTGCGACAGGCGCTCGGCCCAGATCGGCACGGTGCCGACGTGGAACATGCGACTGGTGTCGCCGTGGTAGCCGTCCTTGATGACGGTGACGTCGATGTTCAGCGTATCGCCATCCTTCAATGGCTTCTCGTTCGGAATGCCGTGGCAGACCACGTGATTGATCGAGGTGCAGATCGACTTCGGGAAACCCTTGTAGTTGAGCGGGGCAGGGATGGCTTTCTGCTCGTTGACGATGTAGTCGTGGCAGATGCGGTCCAGTTCTTCAGTGGTAATGCCCGGCTTGACATGTTCGGCAATCATTTCCAGCACATCGGCGGCCAGTTTGCCGGCGATGCGCATTTTTGCGATGTCCTCTGGGGTTTTGAGGGTGACGGTCATACAGGCTCTCTCTGCGCTCGATGGCGCCTTCTAAAACGGAATGGGCGTTGCGCGGTCGATCTTCGCGGCCCTGAAAAACGCGATTCTAACAGACGAGCAGCGCAAATCTGAGCCTCTGTGCATCGCTTCTCCTTATAGAATGGCGCATTCTTGGAGGATTCCAAGGGGCGGAACCAAAGCACGCGCCAGGATTTAACAATCCGGGTTCCGTTTTTTTCAGCCTTGTGATATAAAATGCGCCGCTTTCCGGGGATCCCCTGAAAAGCCTAAATCCACACACGTGTCGACACGATGACCTGGGTGCCTTCAGCTGATGCTGCTGGTTGGTCATTGGGATACGTGGAGGCCAAACCCGACTTATTAAGGAACTATCATGTCCCAAGTCAACATGCGCGATATGCTGAAGGCCGGTGTGCACTTCGGTCACCAGACCCGTTACTGGAACCCGAAAATGGGTAAATACATTTTCGGCGCGCGTAACAAGATCCACATCATCAACCTTGAAAAAACCCTGCCAATGTTCAACGAAGCTCTGACTTTCGTAGAGCGTCTGGCACAGGGCAAAAACAAGATTCTGTTCGTCGGCACCAAGCGTTCCGCTGGCAAGATCGTTGCTGAAGAAGCAGCACGTTGCGGTTCGCCGTACGTCGATCACCGCTGGTTGGGCGGCATGCTGACCAACTTCAAAACCATCCGTGCTTCCATCAAGCGTCTGCGTGACCTTGAAGTGCAAGCCGAAGACGGTACTTTCGCCAAGCTGACCAAGAAAGAAGCGCTGATGCGCACTCGCGATCTTGAGAAGCTCGATCGTTCCCTGGGTGGTATCAAGGACATGGGCGGTCTGCCAGACGCTCTGTTCGTTATCGACGTTGATCACGAGCGCATCGCGATCACCGAAGCCAACAAGCTGGGCATCCCGGTTATCGGCGTAGTCGATACCAACAGCAGCCCGGAAGGCGTTGACTACATCATCCCAGGCAACGATGACGCAATCCGCGCTATCCAGCTGTACATGGGTTCGATGGCTGACGCTGTTATCCGCGGTCGCAACCACGTTGCTGGCGGCACCGAGCAGTTCGTTGAAGAAGCTCCGGTAGCAGCAGCTGAGTAATTGACGCCTTGGCGTTGACTCAGTAAGCAAAAAGGGGGCTTGGCCCCCTTTTTGCCACCTCGAAAACCGTTTGTCGGCAGCGCAGTTACAGCCTTTGTAACCTGCAGCAACCAGCAAGGGTGGTTCGGGAAGAATTGATCGCCCGTTCGATCGGGTGGAATGGTTGAAAACCTATCCAAGAGGAATTTTGAAATGGCAGAGATTACTGCAGCGTTGGTCAAAGAACTGCGCGAGCGTACTGGCGAAGGCATGATGGACTGCAAAAAGGCCTTGACCAAGGCTGGCGGCGACATCGAAAAAGCCATTGATGACATGCGTGCTTCGGGCGCCATCAAGGCTGCCAAGAAAGCTGGCAACGTTGCCGCTGAAGGCGCGATCGCTCTCAAGGAAGACGGTAAATCCGCCGTTCTGCTGGAAGTGAACTCGCAGACCGACTTCCTGGCTCTGCAGGACGACTTCAAGGCATTTGTTGCTTCCAGCGTTGAAAAAGCGTTCGCTGACAAACTGACTGATGTCGCTCCGCTGATCGAAGCTCAAGAAGCCGATCGCCTGGTTCTGGTCGGCAAGGTTGGCGAAAACGTCAACATCCGTCGCCTGGCTCGCGTTGAAGGTGACGTTGTTGGTGGTTACCTGCACGGCAACAAGATCGGTGTTGTGGTTGCCCTTAAAGGCGGCAGCGTTGAGCTGGCCAAAGACATCGCCATGCACGTAGCGGCGACTAACCCTGAATTCCTGCTGCCATCGGAAGTTTCCGCTGAAGCGGTCGAACGCGAGAAAGGCGTGTTCCTGACCCTCAACGCTGACAAGATCGCCGGCAAGCCGGAAAACATCGTTGAAAATATGGTCAAAGGCCGTATCAGCAAGTTCCTGGCTGAAGCGAGTCTGGTTGAACAGGCGTTCGTCAAGAACCCTGAAATCAAGGTCGGCGAACTGGCGAAGAAAGCCGGTGCTGAAATCGTTTCCTTCACCTACTTCAAAGTAGGCGATGGCATCGAGAAACCGGTCGACAACTTCGCTGAAGAAGTTGCTGCCCAGCTGGCTGCCGCCAAGCAATAAGACGGTTTTTATAACTGTCGCCCTGAAGAGGCTGCCCGCTTACGCGCGCAGCCTCTTTTCAGATGGGGCACCAATTTTTAATTGGTTTCCCTTTGGAACTGGCTTACAAAGCCATGTTCCGATGGCGCTGAAACAGCGCCAAGCTAGAGTGAACGCCAGCTGTAAACAGCTCGCAAAGAATTTTTAAAATACGCCGCAGGAGAGATTCGCAATGGCTCAGCAGGGCAGTGGTTATCAGGCTCGCTATAAACGCATTCTACTCAAGCTTAGCGGCGAGGCCCTGATGGGCTCGGAAGAGTTCGGGATCGATCCGAAAGTTCTGGATCGCATGGCGCTGGAAGTCGGCCAACTGGTCGGCATCGGTGTTCAGGTCGGTCTGGTGATCGGCGGCGGTAACCTGTTCCGCGGTGCAGCGCTGAGCGCGGCCGGCATGGATCGGGTCACCGGTGACCACATGGGCATGCTGGCCACTGTGATGAACGCCCTGGCCATGCGCGATGCGCTGGAACGTGCCAATATCTCGGCCATCGTGATGTCGGCCATTTCCATGGTTGGCGTAACCGATCACTATGATCGCCGCAAAGCCATGCGCCACTTGAACGCCAAGGAAGTCGTGATTTTCGCGGCCGGTACCGGCAATCCGTTCTTCACCACGGATTCGGCAGCGTGCTTGCGTGCAATCGAAATCGATGCCGATGTCGTGCTCAAGGCGACCAAGGTCGATGGCGTCTACACCGCTGACCCATTCAAAGACCCGCATGCCGAGAAGTTCGATCATCTGACTTACGATGAAGTGCTGGATCGCAAGCTGGGCGTGATGGATCTGACCGCCATTTGCCTGTGCCGCGACCACAAGATGCCGTTGCGCGTATTTAACATGAACAAGCCCGGCGCCCTGCTGAACATCGTGCATGGCGGCGCTGAAGGGACCCTGATCGAGGAAGGCCAACAATGATCAACGAAATCAAGAAAGACGCTAAAGAGCGTATGCAGAAATCCGTCGAGTCGCTAATGCACAACTTCGGCCGTATTCGTACTGGTCAGGC
Source organism: Pseudomonas rossensis (assembly GCF_039888995.1). NCBI lineage: Bacteria > Pseudomonadati > Pseudomonadota > Gammaproteobacteria > Pseudomonadales > Pseudomonadaceae > Pseudomonas > Pseudomonas rossensis. Next base: position 10,513 of record NZ_JBBWCB010000084.1, read on the forward strand.
GCATCCAAGCATTCTGGAAGGTGTGATGGTGCCGTATTACGGTTCCGACACTCCGATCAAGCAGGTGGCGAACATCACCGTCAAAGACGCCCGTACCCTGCAAGTCGTTGCCTTTGAGCGCAACATGCTGGGCGCCGTCGACAAGGCCATCGGTAGCGCGGGTCTGAACCTCAACCCGACCAACCTGGGTGAATTGCTGCTGATCTCCATGCCGGCCCTGACCGAAGAAACCCGTAAGGGCTTCACCAAGCAGGCTCGCGATGTCGCTGAAGATGCCCGTGTTGCGGTGCGCAATATCCGTCGTGATGCGAACAGCTCGCTGAAGGATCTGGTCAAGGAAAAGGAAATCAGCGAAGACGAAGAACGTCGCGCCACTGGCGAGATCGATGATCTGACCAAAAAATACGTGGCTGAAATCGACGCGAATTTGGCGCAGAAAGAAAAAGACCTGATGGCCGTATAAGGGTCGCGTTTGAATGGATAAGACCAAGCAGACTGCGCCGTTCGCGGTGCCGCGCCATGTCGCGATCATCATGGATGGTAATAATCGTTGGGCGAAAAAGCGCTTTATGCCGGGTGTCGCCGGTCATAAAGCGGGTGTGGATGCCGTTCGCGCGGTGATTGAGGTGTGTGCCGAGGCCAAGGTTGAAGTATTGACCCTGTTCGCCTTCTCCAGCGAAAACTGGCAGCGCCCGGCCGACGAGGTCAGTGCCTTGATGGATCTGTTCTTCAAGGCATTGCGTCGCGAGGCCAAGCGCCTGAACGAAAACAACATCAGTCTGCGCATCATTGGCGACCGTTCGCGCTTTCATCCAGAGCTTCAAGCTGCCATGCGTGAAGCTGAAGCAATGACGGCGGGCGCCAATCGCTTCGTTCTACAGATCGCAGCCAACTACGGCGGTCAGTGGGACATCGCGCAGGCCGCACAGCGGCTGGCGCGGGAAGTTCAGGCCGGGCACCTGCGTCCGGAAGACATTACCCCGGAACTGCTGCAAACCTGTCTGGCTACCGGCGATTTGCCGTTGCCGGACTTGTGCATCCGTACCGGTGGCGAGCATCGCATCAGTAACTTCCTGCTGTGGCAACTGGCTTACGCCGAGTTGTACTTCTCCGACCTGTTCTGGCCGGACTTCAAACACGATGCCATGCGTACTGCGTTGGCCGATTTTGCTTCTCGGCAACGCCGCTTCGGTAAAACGAGCGAGCAGGTCGAGGCTGGAGCCCGGGTTTAATGCTTAAACAACGATTCATCACCGCGTTGATCCTGCTGCCGATTGCCCTGTGCGGGTTTTTCCTGCTCGAAGGCACCGGTTTTGCGCTGTTCATCGGGCTGGTCGTGACCCTCGGTGCATGGGAGTGGGCTCGCCTGGCAGGCTTCACTGAGCAGCCGATCCGCGTTGCCTATGCGGCTGTTGTCGCGTTGATGCTGTTTGTCATGCATATCCTGCCTGGGCTCGCGCCTTGGGTGTTGGGCGCTTCGGTGCTTTGGTGGAGCGTTGCAACCTATCTGGTGCTGACTTATCCGCGCTCCAGCGAACTTTGGTCCAGTGCTGCCTGCAAGCTGGTGATCGGTCTGCTGATCCTGCTGCCCGCCTGGCAAGGTCTGGTTCAGATCAAGCAGGAGCCTTTGGGCAACTGGTTGATCATGGCGGTGATGGTGCTGGTCTGGGGTGCTGATATCGGTGCTTACTTCTCCGGTCGTGCCTTTGGCAAGCGCAAGCTGGCGCCACAGGTCAGTCCCGGCAAAAGCTGGGAGGGCGTCTATGGCGGCCTCGCGGTGAGTCTGGTCATTACTGTCATTGTCGGTCTGGTTCGAGACTGGACGGTGGCGCAGCTGTTCAAAGGTCTGATTGGTGCAGCCATCATCGTGTTTATCTCGGTGGTAGGTGATCTCACCGAAAGCATGTTCAAGCGTCAGTCCGGGATCAAGGACAGCAGTAATCTGCTGCCGGGTCACGGCGGCGTGCTGGACCGAATCGACAGCCTGACTGCAGCGATTCCAGTGTTTGCTGTGCTGCTGTGGATGGCGGCACCGTGAGCCGCCCGCAGCAGATTACCGTCCTGGGGGCGACCGGTTCGATTGGTCTGAGCACGCTTGATGTCATCGCTCGCCATCCCGAGCGTTATCAGGTTTTCGCCTTGAGCGGTTTCACCCGTCTGAGCGAGCTGTTGGCGCTGTGTGTTCGTCATACGCCGCGGTTCGCCGTGGTGCCTGAGGCGGGTGCTGCCCGAGGCTTGCAGGACGACCTGCGCGCCGCAGGCCTCCCGACCCGCGTGCTGGTGGGTGAGGAAGGCCTGTGTCAGGTTGCTTCCGATCCTGAGGTCGATGCGGTCATGGCGGCCATCGTTGGTGCTGCGGGCTTGCGACCGACCCTGGCGGCGGTCGAAGCCGGCAAGAAAATCCTCCTGGCCAACAAAGAAGCACTGGTGATGTCCGGTGCGCTGTTCATGCAGGCGGTGCGCAAGAGTGGTTCGGTGTTGCTGCCGATCGACAGTGAGCACAACGCGATTTTCCAGTGCATGCCACAGGATTTTGCTCGTGGGCTGGGTGCCGTCGGGGTGCGTCGGATTTTACTCACGGCCTCTGGCGGTCCGTTCCGACAGACACCTATGGCTGAACTGGTGCATGTTTCCCCTGAGCAAGCGTGTGCCCACCCGAACTGGTCCATGGGGCGCAAGATTTCGGTGGATTCGGCCAGCATGATGAACAAGGGGCTGGAGCTGATCGAAGCTTGCTGGTTGTTTGATGCCAAGCCGTCCCAGGTCGAAGTGGTGATTCATCCTCAAAGCGTGATTCATTCGCTGGTCGATTACATCGACGGTTCGGTATTGGCCCAGTTAGGTAACCCTGACATGCGCACGCCGATCGCCAACGCGCTGGCCTGGCCGGAGCGAATCGACTCGGGTGTTGCGCCGCTGGACCTGTTTGCAATTGCGCGCCTGGACTTCCAGGTGCCTGATGAAGAGCGATTCCCGTGTCTGCGCCTTGCGCGTCAGGCGGCTGAATCCGGCAATAGCGCGCCGGCCATGCTAAATGCGGCGAATGAAGTGGCGGTCGCGGCCTTTCTCGACGGGCGGGTTCGCTACCCGGAAATCGCGAGTATCATCGAAGAAGTATTGAATCTCGAGCCCGTGGTTGCGGTTGACGATCTCGAGGCAGTGTTCACGGCCGACGCGAAAGCGCGAGTACTGGCCGAACAATGGTTGAGTCGTCACGGGCGGTAAGTGCTGCAATACGTTGACCCATGCGGCACTGGACAGGATTGCGGAGAAAGTAGATGAGCGCGCTCTATATGATTGTCGGCACCCTGGTGGCTTTGGGTGTGCTGGTCACCTTCCACGAATTCGGCCATTTTTGGGTCGCACGTCGCTGTGGGGTCAAAGTGCTGCGTTTCTCCGTGGGCTTCGGTATGCCGTTGCTGCGCTGGCACGACAAGAAAGGCACTGAGTTCGTCGTCGCCGCGATTCCGCTGGGCGGTTACGTGAAAATGCTCGACGAGCGCGAAGGCGAAGTGCCGGCCGATCAGCTTGATCAATCCTTCAACCGCAAATCCGTCCGCCAGCGTATCGCTATCGTATCGGCGGGTCCGATTGCCAACTTTTTACTGGCGATGATTTTTTTCTGGGTGCTCGCCATGCTCGGCAGCGAGCAAGTGCGCCCGGTCATTGGTGCAGTCGAATCCGGCAGTATCGCCGCCAAGGCTGGTTTGAGCGCGGGCCAGGAAATCATTGCCATCGATGGCGAGCCAACTTCCGGCTGGGCCGCGGTGAACCTGCAGTTGGTCCGTCGTCTTGGGGAGAGCGGTTCCCTGCAGTTGCTGGTCCGTGATCAGGGTTCCACAGTGGATTCGGCCCGTGAGCTGATGCTGGATAAATGGCTCAAGGGTGCCGATGAGCCGGATCCGATTCGTTCGCTGGGTTTGCGCCCTTGGCGTCCGGCGCTGCCACCGGTCCTGGCCGAACTTGACCCGAAAGGCCCGGCACAGGCTGCTGGCCTGAAGACCGGTGACCGACTGTTGGCTCTGGACGGCAAGTCGCTTGATGACTGGCAGCAGGTGGTGGACACGGTCCGTATGCACCCTGATACCAAAATCATGCTGCGCGTCGAGCGTGACGGTGCTCAAATCGACGTCCCTGTGACGCTGGCCGCTCGCGGCGAGAAGAAGGCACCCAGTGGTTATCTGGGGGCTGGGGTGAAGGCAGTTGATTGGCCGCCAGAGATGATTCGCGAAGTTAGTTATGGTCCTGTGGCAGCGATTGGGGAGGGTGCTCGACGCACCTGGACCATGAGCGTACTGACCCTCGATTCGCTCAAGAAAATGTTGTTCGGTGAGCTCTCGGTAAAAAACTTGAGTGGACCGATAACCATTGCTAAAGTGGCGGGCGCTTCTGCCCAGTCGGGCGTCGCTGATTTCCTGAATTTCCTTGCTTATCTGAGTATTAGCTTGGGAGTTCTGAATTTGTTGCCCATTCCTGTACTGGATGGGGGGCATTTGTTGTTTTATCTGATCGAGTGGGCGCGTGGTCGCCCCTTGTCGGATCGGGTGCAGGGTTGGGGGATACAGATCGGTATCAGTTTGGTGATCGGGGTGATGTTGCTTGCTCTTGTCAATGATCTGGGTCGACTGTAACGCTTCGCTGAATTGCGAATCTGCCGCATTTTGCGGCAGTTTGTTTATTGCCAGTTGGAATAAGAAAGGACTTCATGAAACGTCTGCTGCTAACTGCGGTTCTCACCGTATTGATGATCGCCGAAGTTCACGCCGAGTCCTTCACTATCTCTGATATTCGCGTCAATGGCCTCCAGCGGGTCTCCGCGGGTAGCGTCTTTGGTGCTTTGCCGTTGAACGTCGGTGAACAGGCGGATGATCGTCGCCTGGTGGAATCCACTCGTGCGTTGTTCAAAACCGGTTTCTTTCAAGATATCCAGCTGGGCCGCGATGGCAACGTCCTGGTCATCACGGTAGTCGAACGCCCGTCGGTCGCCAGTATCGAGATCGAGGGTAACAAGGCGATCTCCACTGAAGACCTGATGAAAGGCCTCAAACAATCCGGTCTGGCCGAAGGCGAGATCTTCCAGCGCGCCACCCTCGAAGGTGTGCGTAACGAGCTGCAGCGCCAATATGTCGCTCAGGGTCGCTACTCGGCTACCGTCGACACTGAAGTGGTGCCGCAGCCGCGTAACCGCGTTGCGTTGAAGGTCAATATCAACGAAGGCACCGTTGCTGCTATCCAGCACATCAACGTGGTGGGTAACACCGTCTTCCCTGATGAAGACCTGATCGACCTGTTTGAACTCAAGACCACCAACTGGCTGTCGTTCTTCAAGAACGATGACAAGTATGCTCGTGAAAAACTTTCCGGTGACCTGGAGCGTCTGCGCTCCTACTACCTGGACCGTGGCTATATCAACATGGATATCGCTTCGACCCAGGTGTCCATCACTCCGGACAAGAAGCACGTCTATATCACCGTCAACGTCAATGAAGGCGAGAAGTACACCGTCCGTGACGTCAAGCTCAGCGGCGACCTGAAAGTCCCTGAAGACCAGGTCAAGTCTCTGCTGCTGGTCCAGAAAGGCCAGGTGTTCTCGCGCAAGTTGATGACCACCACGTCCGAACTGATCACCCGCCGTCTGGGTAACGAGGGTTACACCTTTGCCAACGTCAATGGCGTGCCTCAGCCTCACGATGAAGACCACACCGTCGACATCACGTTCGCCGTCGATCCGGGCAAGCGTGCTTACGTGAACCGCATCAACTTCCGTGGCAACACCAAGTCCGAAGACGAAGTGCTGCGCCGTGAAATGCGTCAGATGGAAGGCGGCTGGGCTTCGACTTACCTGATCGACCAATCCAAGACTCGTCTTGAGCGTCTGGGCTTCTTCAAGGAAGTGAACGTCGAAACACCGGCCGTGCCGGGCGTCGACGACCAGGTAGATGTGAACTACAGCGTTGAAGAACAGGCCTCTGGTTCGATTACCGCCAGCGTTGGTTTTGCCCAGAGCGCCGGTCTGATCCTCGGTGGTTCGATTACCCAGAACAACTTCCTGGGTACGGGTAACAAGGTCAGCATCGGCTTGACTCGCAGTGAATACCAGAGCCGTTATAACTTCGGTTATGTCGACCCGTACTGGACTGCTGATGGCGTGAGCCTGGGTTACAACGCGTTCTACCGCACTACCGACTATGACGACCTTGACGTCGATGTGGCCAGCTATGCCGTAGACAGCCTGGGTGCAGGCGTGAGTGTCGGTTATCCGATCAGCGAGACTTCGCGTCTGACCTTCGGCCTGACCGCGCAACAAGACAAGATCAAGACCGGTCAGTACACCGTTGACGAGATCTTCGACTTCGTTAACAAGGAAGGCGACAACTACCTGAACTTCAAGGCTTCGGCCGGCTGGTCCGAATCCACACTGAACAAAGGCGTATTGGCGACCCGTGGTCATTCCCAAAGCCTGACACTGGAAACCACCACGCCTGGCAGCGACCTGTCGTTCTTCAAGCTTGATTACCGTGGCCAGTTGTTCCAGCCATTGTCTGAAAACTACACCATGCGCCTGCACACCGAACTGGGCTATGGCGATGGTTATGGTTCTACCGATGGCTTGCCGTTCTATGAAAACTACTATGCTGGTGGTTTCAACTCGGTTCGTGGCTTCAAGGACAGCACCCTCGGTCCTCGCAGCACCCCAAGTCGCGGTGCGGCTGTGACGGGTAACACCGGTACGCTCGCTGACCCGGACCAGGACCCGCTGCCGTTCGGTGGTAACGTTTTGATCCAGGGTGGTGTCGAGGTTCTGTTCCCCCTGCCATTCGTCAAGGATCAGCGTTCCCTGCGCACTTCCGTATTCTGGGATGTGGGTAACGTATTCGACTCCAAGTGCGAAAAAACGACGAACGCAAATGTCGGTTCAACTGCTCAAACAGCGTGTAACGACATCAGCCTGAGCAACATGGCCAGCTCCGTCGGTGTAGGCGTGACCTGGGTTACCGCACTGGGTCCTCTGAGCTTCGCATTGGCCATGCCGATCAAGAAACCGGATGAAGCTGAGACTCAAGTGTTCCAATTCTCCCTCGGCCAGACGTTCTAAGCGTCTGACCCAAGATAACGACAATGGATTTTGTAGGAGTGCATCGTGCGTAAGTTGACTCAATTGGTTCTCCTGGCGACCGTACTGGTAGCAGGTCCGGCTTTTGCCGACATGAAAATCGCCGTTCTGAACTATCAGATGGCTCTGCTGGAATCCGATGCGGCCAAGAAGTACGCCGTTGATGCCGAGAAGAAGTTCGGCCCACAGCTGACCAAACTCAAGACTCTGGAAAGCAGTGCCAAAGGCATCCAGGACCGTCTGATGGCCGGCGGCGACAAGATGCAGCAAGGTGAGCGTGAACGCCTGGAACTCGAGTTCAAGCAAAAGGCCCGCGACTTCCAGTTCCAGTCCAAGGAACTGAACGAAGCCAAAGCCGTTGCCGACCGTGAAATGCTGAAACAGCTCAAGCCGAAACTGGACAGCGCTGTGGAAGAAGTCATCAAGAAAGGTGCTTTTGACCTGGTCTTCGAGCGTGGCGCAGTGATTGATGTCAAACCTCAGTACGACATCACTCGCCAGGTTATCGAGCGCATGAATCAGCTGAAGTAACCATGACAGCGACTATAAAGCTCGGCCAATTGGCCGAGTTCCTCGGCGCCACACTGCGTGGCGACCCGGAGAAAGAAATTACTGGGCTAGCCACTTTGCAAGAGGCTGGCCCAGCTCAGTTGAGCTTTCTCGCAAACCCCCAATACCGTAAATACCTGGCTGACAGCCGGGCCGCAGCCCTGTTGCTGAAGGCCGCTGACGCTGAAGGTTTTGCAGGTAATTCGCTGGTCGTGCCTGATCCGTATCTGGCCTACGCGCGGATTTCCCATCTGTTCGATCCCAAGCCAAAGGCCGCTGTCGGTGTTCATTCGACAGCCGTTGTGGCAGCGGATGCAGTGGTCGATCCAGCGGCGAGCATTGGTGCTTTTGCGGTGATCGAAAGCTGCGCACGTATTGCTGCGGGTGTGACCGTTGGCGCGCACTGCTTCATTGGTGCCCGCTGCGAGATTGGCGAGGGCGGCTGGCTGGCCCCGCGAGTCACGCTGTACCACGATGTTCGCATCGGTAAACGGGTGGTGATTCAATCGGGTGCCGTACTCGGTGGCGAAGGTTTCGGTTTTGCCAACGAGAAAGGTGTCTGGCAGAAGATCGCTCAGATCGGTGGTGTGCTGGTCGGTGACGACGTGGAGATTGGCGTGAATACCGCTATCGATCGCGGTGCACTGGCCGATACCGTTCTGGGTAACGGGGTGAAACTCGACAACCAGATTCAGATCGCCCACAACGTCCAGGTCGGTGATCACACCGCCATGGCCGCGTGCGTGGGGATCTCCGGCAGCACCAAAATCGGCAAGCATTGCATGCTCGCCGGTGGCGTAGGGCTGGTGGGGCATATCGAAATTTGCGACAACGTTTTTATCACCGGGATGACCATGGTGACCCACTCGATTACCGAAAAGGGTTCCTATTCTTCCGGTACGGCCATGCAACCGGCAGCCGAATGGCGCAAAAGCGCGGCCCGTATCCGTCAGCTCGATGACATCGCGCGGCGTCTGCGACAGCTGGAAAAGCGTGTTGGGGAAGTGACCCCTGACGGTAATGCTTCATCAGATGGCTGATACCATTTCCATATCAAGTGTGCACAGCCGCTAGACTGCCTCCTTGATTTGCTAGAGGGGTGCGCGTCAGTCGCGCCTCCCAATCTTTACATAGGCTTCCCCCCGAAATGATGGACATCAACGAGATTCGCGAATACCTGCCTCACCGTTACCCGTTCCTGCTGGTGGACCGGGTCGTGGATCTGGATGTGGAAGGCAAGCGCATTCGCGCCTACAAGAATGTCAGCATCAACGAACCGTTCTTCAATGGTCACTTCCCTGCGCATCCAATCATGCCGGGTGTGTTGATCATCGAAGCGATGGCTCAGGCTGCCGGCATCCTTGGCTTCAAAATGCTCGACGTGAAGCCTGCCGACGGCACGCTCTACTACTTCGTCGGCTCCGACAAGCTGCGTTTTCGCCAGCCCGTCACCCCAGGCGATCAGTTGATCCTCGAAGCCCGCTTCATCAGCTGCAAGCGTCAGATCTGGAAGTTCGAGTGCCAGGCTTCGGTCGATGGCAAGCCAGTCTGCTCTGCTGAAATCATCTGCGCGGAACGCAAACTATGAGTTTGATTGACCCTCGCGCAATCATCGATCCGACGGCTATCCTGGCCGACGGCGTCGAGGTCGGCCCTTGGTCGATCATCGGTGCAGGTGTGGAAATCGGCGAGGGGACAGTGATCGGGCCGCATGTGATTCTCAAAGGCCCGACCCGAATCGGAAAGCACAACCGCATCTACCAGTTTTCTTCGGTAGGTGAGGACACTCCCGATCTGAAATACAAGGGTGAAGAAACCCGGCTGGTCATCGGTGACCACAACGTCATCCGGGAAGGCGTGACGATTCACCGTGGGACCGTTCAGGACCGTTCTGAAACAACCCTGGGCGATCACAATCTGATCATGGCCTATGCCCACATCGGCCACGACAGCGTCATCGGCAACCACTGCATCCTGGTCAATAACACCGCGTTGGCGGGCCATGTGCACGTTGAAGACTGGGCGATCCTGTCCGGTTTTACCCTGGTTCACCAGTATTGCCATATCGGCGCCCACAGCTTTTCCGGTATGGGCACCGCCATCGGCAAGGACGTCCCGGCGTACGTTACGGTGTTCGGCAACCCGGCCGAAGCCCGCAGCATGAACTTCGAAGGCATGCGTCGTCGCGGTTTCAGCGAAGATGCGATCCACGCGCTGCGTCGTGCCTACAAGGTGGTTTACCGCCAGGGGCTGACGGTCGAACAGGCGCTCGCCGAGCTGGCTGAACCGTCGGCCCAGTTTCCGGAAGTCGCGGTGTTCCGTGATTCCATCCAGTCTTCGACCCGCGGCATCACTCGTTAATCATGGCTAATCTGCGTATTGCGCTGGTGGCGGGTGAGGCTTCCGGCGACATTCTTGGCGCGGGTCTCATGCGCGCACTCAAGGCTCAGCACCCGGCAGTCGAGTTCATCGGTGTTGGCGGTCCGCTGATGCAGGCCGAAGGCCTGACCTCGTATTTCCCGATGGAGCGTCTTTCGGTCATGGGCCTGGTGGAAGTGCTGGGCCGATTGCGTGAGCTGATGGCTCGCCGCAAGAAGTTGATCGCCGACCTGATCGCCGAGAAGCCGGATGTGTTCATTGGTATCGATGCCCCGGACTTCAACCTCAATATCGAACTCAAGCTGCGTCAGGCCGGGATCAAGACCGTGCATTACGTTAGCCCGTCGGTTTGGGCGTGGCGGCAGAAGCGGGTGCTGAAGATTCGCGAAGGCTGCGATCTGATGCTGACGCTGTTCCCGTTCGAAGCGAAATTCTATGAAGAGAAGGGCGTGCCGGTGCGGTTTGTCGGGCACTCACTGGCCGATGCAATCCCGCTTGAAGCCGATCGCGCCGGCGCGCGGGCTGAACTCGGCTTGCCCGACGGGCCGTTGGTCGCACTGATGCCCGGCAGTCGCGGTGGCGAAGTTGGCCGTCTCGGTGCGTTGTTCCTCGATACGGCCCAGCGTCTGCGAGCCCTGCGCCCTGGTGTGCGGTTCGTCATGCCTTGCGCCAGCCCCGAGCGTCGCCAGCAACTTGAAGAGCTGCTGGCGGGCCGAGATCTGCCGCTGACATTGCTCGATGGCAAATCCCATCTGGCTCTGGCGGCCTGCGACGCGGTACTGATTGCCTCCGGAACGGCGACCCTGGAAGCGTTGTTGTACAAACGGCCGATGGTGGTCGCGTACCGCTTGGCACCGCTGACGTTCTGGATTCTCAAGCGCATGGTGAAAAGTCCCTACATCTCCTTGCCGAACCTGCTGGCCCAGCGCCTGTTGGTGCCCGAGTTGCTGCAGGACGATGCGACGGTTGAAGCCTTGGCCCAAACGCTGTCGCCACTGATCGAAGGCGGTGAAGAACAGACCCGCGGCTTCGATGAAATTCACCGTACCTTGCGTCTGGACGCCTCCAATCAGGCGGCGGACGCGGTACTGAACCTGATCGGCAAAACACAATGAGCAAAGCAAGCATTCAGATGGGCCTGGACTTCACCCTGGTCGCCGAAGTTGAAGATCTGGTCGCCGGCGTCGACGAAGTCGGTCGCGGCCCGCTTTGTGGTGCTGTGGTGACAGCCGCGGTGATCCTCGATCCGAACCGTCCGATTCTGGGCCTGAATGATTCGAAGAAGCTCACCGAAGCACGCCGCGAAAAACTCTACGACGAGATCTGCGAAAAAGCCCTGAGCTGGTGCATTGCTCGCGCCGAAGTCGAAGAAATTGACGAGCTGAACATTCTCCACGCCACCATGCTGGCCATGCAGCGCGCGGTCCAAGGTCTGCACATCACGCCGAAACTGGCGATGATCGATGGCAATCGTTGCCCGAAGCTGTCGATGCGCGCCGAAGCAGTGGTGCAGGGCGACGGCAAGGTACCGGCCATCGCCGCGGCATCGATTCTGGCCAAGGTCAGCCGAGATCGTGAGATGGCAGCATTCGAACTTATTTACCCGGGTTACGGCATCGGCGGCCACAAAGGCTACCCGACGCCCGTTCACCTGGAGGCGCTGGCCCGCTTGGGGCCAACGCCGATTCACCGCCGCTCGTTCGCCCCGGTACGCCTGGCTTACGAGGCGCGGGAAAACCTGATCGAGAGTTAGTCGCAAGGCTGATGTTTTTGCCAAGGCCCGGTACAATCCGGGCCTTGTTGTCTTCACGTTTCTAGTTTCTAGACAGGATCACTATGCCGGCTTCATTCGTTCATCTACGCCTGCACACTGAGTATTCCCTGGTCGACGGTCTGGTGCGGATCAAACCGCTGGTCAAGACCCTGGTCGGCATGAACATGCCTGCCGTAGCGGTCACCGACCAGAACAACATGTGTTCCCTGGTCAAATTCTATAAAGCCGCCATGGGCGCCGGGATCAAGCCGATCTGTGGCGCCGACCTGTGGCTGTCGAACAAGGATCCGGATAACGCTCTGAGCCGGATCAGCCTGCTGGCGATGAACGCCGTGGGTTATCGCAACCTCACCGAACTGATCTCCCGCGGCTTCATCGACGGCCAGCGCAATGGCTCGGTCATCATCGAGCGCGAGTGGGTGGCCGAAGCCAGCGAAGGCTTGATCATGCTGTCGGCGGCAAAAGAAGGCGAGATCGGTCTGGCGATGCTCAGTGGCAACCCGGCCGAAGCGGAAAACCTGGCGCGCGAATGGATGGCCGTGTTCCCGGATCGCTTCTACCTGGAAATCCAGCGCACCAACCGCCCCAACGACGAAGAACAGTTGCACGCTGCCGTGGCCCTTGCCGAGAAAATCGGTGCGCCACTGGTCGCGACCAACGACGTGCGCTTCATCAAGCAGGAAGACTTCGCCGCTCACGAAACTCGCGTTTGCATCGGCGAGGGCCGTGCCCTCGATGATCCGCGGCGTTCAAAAAATTACAGCGATCAGCAATACCTCAAAAGCGCCGAGGAAATGGCCGAGCTGTTCAGTGACATTCCCGAAGCGCTGGAAAACACCGTCGAGATTGCCAAGCGCTGCAACATTGAAGTGAAGCTGGGCACTCACTTCCTGCCCAACTTCCCGATCCCCGATGGCATGACCATCGACGAGTACTTCCGCAAGGTTTCCTTCGATGGTCTGGAAGATCGCCTCAGCGTTCTGCTGCCCAAGGACACCACCGAAGACTACGAAACCAAGCGTCAGGTCTACGTCGACCGGCTGAATTTCGAGCTGGATATCATCATCCAGATGGGCTTCCCCGGTTACTTCCTGATCGTTATGGACTTTATCCAGTGGGCCAAGAGTAACGGCGTGCCGGTGGGGCCGGGCCGTGGATCGGGTGCCGGGTCGCTGGTGGCCTACGTGCAGAAGATCACCGACCTCGATCCGCTGGAATATGATCTGCTGTTCGAACGTTTCCTTAACCCGGAACGGGTATCCATGCCCGACTTCGACGTCGACTTCTGCATGGACGGTCGTGACCGCGTAATCGACTACGTGGCCGAGAAGTACGGCCGCAACGCGGTAAGCCAGATCATCACCTTCGGTTCCATGGCAGCCAAGGCTGTGGTCCGCGACGTGGCGCGGGTACAGGGCAAGTCCTACGGTTTGGCGGATCGTCTGTCGAAGATGATCCCGTTCGAAGTCGGCATGACCCTGGAAAAGGCCTACGAGCAGGAAGAAATCCTGCGTGACTTCATCAAGGTTGATGAAGAGGCCGCGGAAATCTGGGAAATGGCCCGCAAGCTGGAAGGCGTTGTGCGTAACGTCGGTAAGCACGCCGGTGGTGTTGTTATTGCCCCGACCAAACTGACTGACTTCTCGCCAATTTATTGCGATGAGGCCGGTGATGGTCTGGTCACCCAGTTCGACAAGGACGACGTTGAAGCCGCTGGCCTGGTGAAGTTCGACTTCCTCGGTCTGCGGACCCTGACGGTCATCGACTGGGCGCTGAAAACCATCAACCGTGATCGCGCCAAGGTCGATGAGCCGCCGCTGGATATCGCGTTCATCCCGCTGGATGACAAGCCGACTTACCAGTTGCTGCAAAAAGCTGAAACCACCGCGGTGTTCCAGCTTGAGTCGCGCGGCATGAAAGAGCTGATCAAAAAGCTCAAGCCCGACTGCCTGGAAGACTTGATCGCACTGGTGGCCCTGTTCCGTCCGGGCCCGTTGCAATCGGGCATGGTGGACGACTTTATCAACCGTAAGCACGGTCGCGCCGAACTCGCGTACCCGCACTCGGACTACCAGTACGAAGGCCTCAAACCGGTTCTGGCACCGACTTACGGCATCATCCTGTATCAGGAACAGGTGATGCAGATTGCCCAGGTCATGGCCGGTTACACCCTTGGCGGCGCGGACATGCTGCGTCGAGCCATGGGTAAGAAAAAACCCGAAGAAATGGCCAAGCAGCGCGGCGGTTTCATTGACGGTTGCAAGACCAACAATATCGACGCCGACCTGGCCGGTAACATTTTCGACCTGGTAGAGAAATTCGCCGGTTACGGCTTCAACAAATCCCACTCCGCCGCTTATGGCCTGGTGTCCTACCAGACCGCATGGCTGAAAACGCATTACCCGGCGCCATTCATGGCCGCGGTACTGTCGGCGGATATGCACAACACCGACAAGGTCGTGACCTTGATCGAAGAAATTCGCACCATGAAGCTGCGTCTCGACGCGCCGGATGTGAATACTTCGGAGTTCAAGTTCACGGTGAATGACGAAGGCCGGATTATCTACGGCCTCGGCGCGATCAAGGGTGTGGGCGAAGGCCCGGTGGAAGCCATCACCGAGGCGCGTCAGGAAGGTCCGTTCAAGGATCTGTTCGATTTCTGCGCCCGTGTCGATCTCAAACGTATCAACAAGCGCACCCTGGACGGTTTGATCCGCAGCGGTGCGCTGGATCGTCTGGGGCCTTACTTCCATGACGAGCAGAAAGCCTATCAGGCCAATATCGACCGCAACCGAGCGGTCTTGCTGAACGCCATGGAAGGGGCGATCAAGGCGGCCGAACAAACCGCGCGTACCCACGACAGCGGTCATGTCGACCTTTTTGGCGGTCTGTTCGTCGAAGAAGACGCCGATGTCTACGCCAATCACCGCAAGGCCAAGGAACTGACCCTCAAGGAACGCCTGAAAGGGGAGAAAGATACCCTGGGCCTGTACCTGACCGGTCACCCGATCGACGAATACGAAGGTGAGATCCGCCGTTTCGCCCGTCAGCGCATCATCGACCTGAAACCGGCCCGTGATACCCAGACCGTCGCGGGCATGATCATCGCCCTTCGAGTCATGAAGAACAAAAAGGGCGACAAGATGGGTTTCATCACCCTCGACGACCGCTCCGGGCGGATCGAAGCGTCGCTGTTCGCCGAAGCATTCCATTCGGCGCAGTCGTTGTTGCAGACCGACGCGATGGTGGTGGTCGAAGGCGAAGTCAGCAACGACGATTTCTCCGGTGGCTTGCGTCTGCGGGTCAAGCGGGTGATGAGCATGGAAGATGCGCGCACCAACCTGGCCGAAAGCCTGCGCTTGAAGCTGCAAACCCAGGATTTGAAAGGCGATCAGCTACGCTGGCTCGGTGAGTTGTTCAAGCGTCACCGTGGCGCGTGCCCGATCACCATGGAATACACCAGTCCCGATGCGAAGGCCTTGCTGCAGTTCGGCGAGACCTGGCGGATCGACCCGGCGGATGCCTTGATTCAAGCCCTGCGTGACCAGTTCGGGCGAGACAACGTCTTCCTCCAATACCGTTGACGGTCAGGTGCCGCTCTTCCAAAAGGGAGCAGCTCTGATCTCGACCCAATTTTTAATCTCGACCTGAACGCGCCTCTCCCTTAAGGTAGGGCGCGAATAGACAACCGGCCGGCCCAAGCTCTCTTGGAGGTCGACCCAAGACGGACGCCTATGAACCCGAATTTTCTAGATTTCGAACAGCCGATCGCCGACCTGCAAGCCAAGATCGAAGAGTTGCGCTTGGTCGGTAACGACAATTCGCTGAATATCGGCGATGAGATCTCCCGCCTGCAGGACAAAAGCAGCACGTTGACCGAAGACATCTTCGGCAAGCTGACCAGCTGGCAGATCGCGCGTCTGGCGCGTCACCCGAAACGTCCATATACCCTGGACTACATCGAACACATCTTCACCGAGTTCGATGAACTGCACGGTGACCGTCACTTCTCCGACGACGCTGCGATCGTCGGCGGCATTGCCCGTCTGGACGACCAGCCGGTGATGATCATCGGTCACCAGAAAGGCCGTGAAGTGCGCGAGAAAGTTCGTCGCAACTTTGGCATGCCGCGTCCAGAAGGCTACCGCAAGGCTTGCCGCCTGATGGAAATGGCCGAACGTTTCAAGATGCCGATCCTGACCTTCATCGACACCCCGGGCGCCTACCCTGGTATCGACGCTGAAGAGCGCAATCAGAGCGAAGCGATTGCCTGGAACCTGCGCGTCATGGCACGCCTGAAAACCCCAATCATCGCCACCGTGATCGGTGAAGGTGGTTCCGGTGGTGCGCTGGCGATCGGCGTTTGCGATCAACTGAACATGCTGCAGTACTCGACTTACGCGGTGATTTCGCCGGAAGGTTGCGCTTCGATTCTGTGGAAGACCGCCGAAAAAGCACCGGACGCTGCTGAAGCCATGGGCATCACTGCCGAGCGCCTCAAAGGCCTGGGCATTGTGGATAAAGTGATCAGCGAGCCTTTGGGCGGCGCGCACCGTAATCCGGCTGCTGCGGCTGCATCGATCCGTGCCGAGCTGAGCTCGCAGCTGGCGATGTTGAAGAAGTTCGATAACGAAGCGCTGTTGGCTCGCCGTTACGAGCGTCTGATGAGCTACGGTCTGTAACTGTACTCGCTACACCCCTGTAGGAGCTGCCGAAGGCTGCGATCTTTTGATCGTGAAAATGCAAGATCAAAAGATCGCAGCCTTCGGCAGCTCCTAC